>JAAYID010000215.1 GCA_012744285.1 Alcaligenaceae bacterium | reverse complement strand
GGCCCAACGCACCGTCAACTCCTGGCTGATGGTGTTCAAATCAAACACATGGGTCGGACGGCCCAGTTCGAGCATGACATAGTTGGAAATATCGACCAGGGCCGAGATGGCGCGTTGCCCTGCCCGCTCAAGCCGGGATTTCATCCAGGCCGGCGTTTGTGCACGCGCATTCACACCACGAATAATACGTCCGGCAAAACGACCGCATAAATCAGGGGCCTGAACCGTCACCGGCAGGCGGTCTTCCAGCGTGACGGGCACCGGCTGATACGGGCGGCACACCAGCGGTGCGCCTGTAAGCGCCGCCACTTCACGAGCAACGCCCAGAATTGACAGGCAATCGGCACGGTTAGGCGTCAGTTTCAGGGTGAACAAGGTGTCGTCCAGATCGAGCAGTTCACGAATCGATTGACCTGGTTGCGCACGGTCGTCCAGTTCCAGCAAACCGGCATGGTCTTCTGACAAGCCCAGTTCGCGAGCCGAGCACAGCATGCCAAACGATTCAACACCGCGCATCTTGACCTTGCCGATTTTCATGCCGCCAGGCAATTCGGCGCCCAGACGGGCAAACGGCACCTTGAGGCCCGCCGCCGCATTGGGTGCGCCACACACGATCTGCAGCAGCGTGCCGGAGCCGTCATCCACCTGACAGACCCGCAGTTTGTCCGCGTTGGGGTGTGGCGCAATTTCGGTAATGTGACCCACGACAATGCCGCTGAACGGGGGCGCCACGGGCTGGGTTTCTTCAACCTCAAGGCCCGCCATGGTCAGTTGATGCGACAGCGCTTCGGTGCTCAGGTCGGGGTTGGTGAATGAGCGCAGCCAGGATTCGGAAAATTGCATGATTGAGAATGAAATCCGTATTCAGGTTAACGATTGAACTGACGCAGGAAGCGCAGGTCACCTTCGTAGAACTGGCGCAGGTCGTTGACCCCGTAGCGCAGCATGGTCAGGCGCTCAAGGCCGGAGCCGAACGCAAAGCCAATGTACTGCTCGGGATCAAGGCCGAAATTACGGATAACCTCGGGGTGGACCTGGCCGGAACCGGAAATTTCGAGCCAACGCCCCTGGTTGGGGCCGGACGTGAACATCATGTCAATTTCGGCAGAAGGCTCGGTGAACGGAAAGAACGAGGGGCGGAACCGCACGCACAAGTCGTCGGTTTCAAAAAATGCCCGCAGAAAATTGGTATACACACCCTTCAGATCGGCGAACGAAATGTTGTCGGCAATCCAGAGGCCTTCGACCTGATGGAACATGGGTGAGTGTGTGGCATCGCTGTCAACCCGATAGGTACGGCCGGGCGCAATGACCTTGATGGGTGGTTTGTTCATGCGGGCATAACGCACCTGCATGGGACTGGTGTGTGTACGCAACAAAAACGGCAAGCCTTGCTCATCGTTCATGTCGACATAAAACGTATCTTGCATGGAACGCGCCGGGTGATTTTCCGGGTTGTTCAGGGCAGTAAAGTTGGTCCAATCGTTTTCGATTTCAGGGCCATCAGCCACTTCAAAACCAATCGAACGGAAAATGGATTCAACCCGCTGCCAGGTCTGGATGACCGGGTGAATACCACCCATGCCCGGCCCGCGACCGGGCAATGAGACATCGATCGTTTCAGCCGCCAGCCGCTTGTCCAGTTCGGCCTGAGCCAATTGGGCCCGGCGTTCTGTCAGCAGCGCCTCGACCTGCTGCTTGAGCACATTGATACGTGCCCCTTCGCTACGCTTTTGTTCGGGGTCAAGCTGGGCCAGATTTTTCATCATGGCGGTCAGTGCGCCTTGTTTGCCCAGGAAACGGGCTTTGGCGTTTTCAAGCGCGGTCACGTCAGCAGACTGCGCGAATGCTTCTTGGGCCTGAACGATCAGGTCATCAACCGGGGAAGTCATGGATATCGCTTTTCCAAATACAAACGGAGCCCAGAACGAGCCCCGTTTTTGTCACTACACTGTCGGCAAACCGATCAGGAAGCCAATGCAGCCTTAGCCTGAGCAACGACTGCAGCAAAACCTGCCTTGTCGTGAACAGCCATGTCGGCCAGCACTTTGCGATCGAGCTCGATAGCGGCTTTCTTGGTACCGGCGATGAAGACGCTGTACGTTACGCCCAACTCGCGGCACGCGGCATTGATACGCGTGATCCAGAGGGCGCGGAAAGTGCGCTTCTTGTTGCGACGGTCGCGGTAGGCGTATTGGCCTGCGCGCATGACCGCTTGTTTGGCAACCCGGAATACATTACCGCGGCGACCGCGATAACCTTTGGCTGCTTTGATAACTTTTTTGTGACGAGCGCGGGCGGTAACGCCGCGTTTTACGCGTGGCATAGTCGATCTCCGTTAAATCAAGCGTAAGGCATCATGCTGCGTACGGACGCAACATCTGACTTGTGAACCGCAGCAGAACCGCGCAACTGACGCTTGTTCTTGGTGGTTTTCTTGGTAAGGATGTGGCGCTTGAACGCTTGACCCCGTTTGATCGACCCGCTGCCGCGGACCTGGAAGCGCTTGGCGGCGCCCCGTTTGGTTTTCATTTTAGGCATGGTGATAGCTCTGTTATTTGCGCCTTCAGGTGGTTGCTGTACACCGCACACCTGTTGTACGGCCCGCAACGCTTGCCAACCTGCAAAGCGCGACACACAAACCCCGGCAGGCTAAAGAGTGGCCAGCCAAGGGCGTTTTTTCGCCAAAGGCGAATTCTTTTCTGCAAACCCGTTTGGCAGTTTGGCACTACTGCCAAACCCGATTAATGGCATTACTGCCAAACCTCAAACCTGATAATGGTGCAACTTTCCCTAACCGGTTTTACGAAAAGCCTTTGATTATATGATGTTTTCGTTTGCAAGTCCACTGGCCGGGTTTCGCTTGCAACACTACCAAGCAGGCCTGTACTGTGCAGCCTCGAGAACGTGATCCCGCGTCAGAACATCAGGCCCGGCCAGATCAGCCAGGGTACGCGCTACCCGCAAGACCCGGTGAATCACACGACCTGACCAGCTATGCCGCAGCGCAATGTCATCAAGCGCCTGACGCGCCTCGGGCAACAATGAGGCCTGACGTTCCAGCGCACCGCCCGCGAGATCGGCATTCAGGCACCCCTGACGCTGCATCTGCAAGCCTCGGCAGCGTGTGACTCGTTCGCGCACTATCGCCGACGACTCGCCCAAAGGCAAGGATGACCAGCCGCGGCCGACAGCCCCAAGCACCACCTGTAAATCAATGCGATCAAGCAACGGCCCCGATAACCTGGACCGATAATGATCGATGCGATCCGGGGTGCACCGACACGCACGAACGCCATGCCCCAGCCAACCGCAAGGACACGGGTTCATGGCTGCAACCAGCTGGAATCGGGCGGGATACACGACTGAACGCGAGGAGCGGGCGATACTGACCGAGCCGGTTTCCAGCGGCTCACGCATCGCCTCCAGCGCCTGGCGACTGAACTCGGGCAACTCATCAAGAAACAACACGCCTCGATGCGCCAGACTGATTTCGCCCGGTCGCGGAATGACGCCACCCCCGACCAGGGCCGCCACCGAACACGAATGGTGCGGCGATCGAAAAGGTGGCGTTAAATCCAGGGGCTGGTTTCGCCCGGCAACCCCCGCCAGCGCCATGGCCTCAAGCGCCTGGGCATGCGACAACGGTGGCAATAATGACGGCAATCGATTGGCCAGCATGCTTTTTCCGGTACCCGGCGGGCCTGACATCAACAGGCTGTGACCACCCGCGGCGGCAATTTCAAGCACACGCCGCGCTACGGCCTGACCGCGCACTTCGGACAAACAATACCCTGTCATATCGGCTGCCTGTGGCGTCTGATAGGCAACCACAGTCAAACCGGACACCCCGGCAAGGTGCGCCGCCACATGGGCCAGACTGTCGGCTGCCAGAACAGTTAACCCGGGAACACTGGCCGCCACATCGGCACAGCGCGCAGGCACGACCAGAATCGCCCCGGGTGTGTCACGCGCTACAGCCAGCGCGATAGCCAGCACGGCATCGATGGAAACGACGGCCCCGGTCAGAGACAGCTCACCGGCAAAGACCAGCCCCGCCATGTCGGTATCATCGGTACACGCGACCTGCCCGGAGGCCAGCAAAATACCCAGAGCAATAGGCAAATCAAACCGCCCCGAGGCCTTGGGCAAGTCGGCCGGCGCCAGATTGACCGTTACCCGGCCTGCCGGAAAATCAAAACCACTGCTCAGAATGGCCGAGCGAACACGATCACGACTTTCACGCACACCCGCACCCGGCAGGCCAACCAGGTTGAAGGCCGGAAGCCCCGGACCGACGTGCACTTCGACACGCACCGGCACGGCCTCAAGCCCGAACAAGGCACGGCTGAACACCACTGCAAGCGACATAACCCACCCCCGATACACGAGCGCGACAGCCGGGAAGCATTCGTTCCCGGCTAAACCATTGACGCGCTGATTGATACCGGTCAGTTTGCCGGAAGGATAGGCGGCACGGGAACCCTGCCGGATAAAACAGTCAGACGGGGGAAACCCCGAACTAAAGACAGATACCGCGACCAAACCGGGGCAATGAATGCCACCGTACGGACTGCACAGCCCGCCGCATTGACCTGGAAATCAGGCCGGGGGACTCAGGCGTCCGGGCCTGTCTCGCTAGTACGTGCCTCAAGCGCCGCCAACCGGGTTTCCAGCGCAGCCACACGTGCCAACGCCTTTTCCAACAGCGCCGCCTGGATGTCAAACTCTTCACGCGTCACCAGATCAAGACGCGTAAACGTTTGGGCCATCATCGCCTTGACGTTGCGCTCGATATCTGCTGCCGGGCTGTTCTTGATCATTTCGGACACATTTTTCTGCAGGTCTTCAAACCAGTCAGTACGATTCATCATGCCTTGCCCCTGAGTAACTATCAAATAGCATCAGTTTAAATAAAAAACGGGCGCATGGTGCGCCCGCCTTGCGGTATCGGCCCCAGACTGACCAGGGCTAATGATGGATTCAGGACTTGACTTCCTCGACCACCTTGTCTGCCGCCTTCTCAGTGCTCTCAACGGCTTTTTCGGTGCCCTCGGCTGTCTTTTCTGCGGCACCGGCAGCGGCCTCTTTCGCCTTGTCAGCCAGCTCGGCGGCACCCGCAGCCGCTTTCCCGGCAGCGTCTTGCGCACTGGTCAAAGCGCCCTGAATTGCCTTGTCGGCATCGGCGGCACCCTGTTTGAGGGCATCACCCACTTTCGCAGCGGCTTCTGCAGCCTGGTCACGGACTTCGGCAGCTTTCTGTGCTGCGGCATCGGTCGCGCTCTGGACGGCCTCTCCAACGGTAGGCTTGTCAACAGGCGCGGGCTGCTCAACGGCAGGTGCTGGCGCGGGCACCGGCGCCGGCTCTTCCTTCGAGCACGCGGCAAGAATACCGGCAGAAGCGATCAAAGCAAGGATGGCCAGATGTTTACGTTGTGTTTTCATGCGTATTCCTGAGTGAAGTTACTGAAGGTCGTTACAATTCTATCGAACCGGGTCAAAAAGTCGACCGTATTAGTGTAAGCCCTAATTACAAAATCAAGAATTCACCTTAATAAAAACAAGAATAAAGCACCGCATGATAAGGGTTTGAGTCCACAGACGTCCAGACACGGATATACATCACGACACAATACCCCCACAAACCACCCTGGTTTGTTACAAATGCCTCAGCCGCACCAAAGATCTCTTCACCCTGGTGCAAAACCCCATCAAAACAGCACCGTAATGGTGCAATCCGGCTCGCACGCACCACTTACGTACCCAGGCACGCATGACCAGCCCCATTTACGCACCCGTCACAGGCAATGCGCACGGCCGCTGCGTGCCAAATATCGCATCGCCAACGCCGTGTGTAATAAGCGTGCCGATATTACCAATGCCATCCCGCACCGGTCAGGCCAATTGACCGATACGGATCAAAAAACTGGCACGCAAATTGCTTCAGAGGAATCGATCGCCCTCTAAAAGGAAGCACATCATGAAACTCATCACCGCAATCATCAAACCATTCAAGCTGGACGAGGTCAGGGAAGCTCTGGCCGAAGTCGGTATTCAAGGCATGACAGTGACTGAAGTCAAAGGGTTCGGACGCCAGAAAGGCCATACCGAACTGTACCGGGGTGCCGAATACACTGTGGACTTCCTGCCCAAACTACGCATCGAACTGGCCGTCACCGACGACCAGGTCGAACGGGCTGTTGAAAGTCTTTGCGCGGCCGCCCACACCGGCAAGATCGGGGACGGAAAGATTTTCGTCACCCCCCTTGAACAAGTCATCCGTATTCGCACCGGCGAAGACGGCGATGCCGCCATCTAGGAGTTACTGAAATGAATGCAGCCGATTTTGTATGGGTCAGCGTTTCAACGCTGCTGGTTTTGATGATGGTCGTACCCGCCCTGGCCTTGTTCTACGGCGGTCTGGTGCGCTCCAAGAATGTGCTGTCCGTGCTGGCACAAGTCCTCACCACCTTTTCATTGGCCATTGTGGTCTGGTTCGTCTACGGTTACTCCGTTGCGTTCACTGAAGGCAATGCCTTTTTCGGCGGTTTTTCCCGTCTGTTCTTCAGCGGCATGGCCAACCTGGACACTGGCGAATACGTCATGGCCGGCACGATTCCTGAAATCAGCTTTGCCGCCTTTCAGGCGACATTCGCCGGCATTACCTGCGCACTGATCGTGGGAGGCCTGGCCGAACGCGTCAAATTCTCCGCCGTGATTGTCTTTACCCTGATCTGGGTCACCTTCGCCTACCTGCCCATCGCCCACATGGTCTGGGGCCCCGGCGGATGGCTGCTTGAAAAAGGCGCCCTTGATTTCGCCGGCGGCACTGTCGTGCATATCAACGCAGGCGTTGCCGGACTGGTGGGTGCGTACTACCTCGGCCCGCGCCTGGGCTACGGTCGTGAAGCCATGCCCCCTCACAACCTCCCCATGACCATGATTGGCGGAGCCCTGCTGTGGGTGGGCTGGTTCGGGTTCAACGCTGGCTCGGCGCTCGGCGCCAATGAAACGGCTGCCCTGGCCTTCTTTAATACTTTGGTTGCCACAGCGGCTGCCCTACTGGCCTGGCTGTTGACTGAATGGCTGGTCAAAGGCAAGCCATCCATGCTGGGCGCTGTATCAGGTGCCGTCGCCGGCCTGGTCGGCATCACCCCCGCGGCCGGTCTGGTTGGCCCCGTCGGTGCCCTGGTCATTGGTGCCCTGACCGGTGCTGCGTGTGTGTGGGGTGTGAATGGCCTGAAACGCATGCTGCGCGCTGACGATTCTCTGGATGTCTTCGGCATTCACGCCCTGGGTGGCATTGTGGGTGCAGTCCTGACCGGCATCCTGAATGCCAAGGCCATGGGCGGTCCCGGCCTGGACAGCGCCGCCGACATCCTGCCCCAGCTCTGGGTTCAGATCGAAGGCATTCTGGTAACGTTCGTCTGGACCGGTATCGTTGCCGTCGTTGCCTACTTCATTGCCGACAAGCTATGCGGCCTGCGCGTCAGCCCGGAAGCCGAGCGCGAAGGCCTGGATATCAGTACTCACGGGGAATCAGCCTACACCCGCTGAAGCGGAAAAATCCGGGCAGAATCTGCCCGGCATTGGCAACTATGCAAAACCGGCCGATGCTACCCGGATCAAATTATCGGGCATCGGCCCATATTTTTATGAGCTACCCAGAATTATCCGGCAGCCAGCGCTGAAAGATCAATACGTTCGGCCCGGTTAAGCGCAGAGGCCACCTTGACACGAAGTGCGTTGGTATGCGACTGACGCACTTCTTTCTTAATATCGAGCAATTGCTGCGGATGCATGGAAAATTCCTTCAGCCCAAGCCCGAGCAGCATGCGGGTCACCTGTGAATCACCCGCCATTTCACCACACACGGCCACCGATTTACCCGCACGGTCGGCGGCGTTGATGGTGTGTGAAATCAGGCGTAATACGGCCGGATGCATCGGGTCGTACAAATCGGCGACCGCATTGTCCGCACGGTCGATGGCCAGCGTGTACTGGATCAGGTCATTGGTACCGATTGACAGGAAATCGAGCTGTTCGACAAACGGTTCAATGGCAATGGCAATGGCAGGAATCTCGACCATGGCGCCAATTTCCACGTGTTCAGCATAGGGTTGACCCCGCTCATCGAGCTCTTTGCGGGCGTGATCCAGTGCCCGCTTGACCGCATGCACTTCGTGCATGTGAGAAATCATGGGTACCAGAATACGTACCCTGCCGTGTGCCGATGCCCGCAGCAGCGCGCGCAGCTGGGTGCGGAAAAGATCCGGATTTGCCAGACAATAGCGAATGGCCCTCAGCCCCAACGCCGGGTTGGTGGCCACTGTAGTATCACCGTCAAGGGTTTTGTCGGAACCAATATCGAGCGTGCGAATCGTGACCGGACGCCCCTGCATGGTTCTGACCACCGTGGCGTACGCCTCGTATTGCTCTTCTTCATCGGGCAGGCTTTCCCGGCCCATGAACAAAAACTCGCTGCGAAACAGGCCAATGCCATCAGCACCGGCTGCCAGAGCCTGCACGGCCTCTTCAGGCAGCTCGATGTTGGCCTCAAGCATGATGCGAACGCCATCAAGGGTTACCGCCTCGGCGTCGCGCAGCAGCGCAAGCGCGGCACGGTCATCCGCATACGCTTCCTGCCGCCGGCGATACTGCTCAAGCACGAATGCCGGCGGGTTGACCAGCACCGCACCCGTCATGCCATCGACAATCAGCAAATCACCGTCACGTACGAGCGAGCGGATATTCCCCATGCCCACCACTGCGGGTACATTCATGCTGCGCGCCACGATAGCGGTATGCGAGGTCGGCCCCCCCAGGTCGGTCAGGAATGCACCAAAGTGGGCCCCACGCAATCGCAGCATATCGGCAGGGGAAATATCCCGCGCCACAACGATCAGTTCGCCCGCCTGCGCCGATTCAAAATCGGGCAAAACCACCGGCCGACCCGACAGCACCCGCAAGACGCGCTCGATGACTTGACGGATGTCTGCCCCACGTTCACGCAGATACTCGTCTTCCATGCCCGCAAACTGTTCGGCCAGCGTTTGCCCCTGGGTTGTCAGGGCCCATTCGGCGTTATACAACCGTTCTGCAATCAGCAAACACGCCTGATCTGACAACATGCGATCAGCCATCAGCATGCAATGTACCGTCAACAACGGGCCCATTTCACGCGGCGCATCGTCGGGCAAATGATCAATCATGTACTGCAGCTCGCCTTGAGCTTGCAACAATGCCTCTTTCAGGCGCTGGCATTCGGCTTCAACGTCTTCAGGCTGAATCCGGTAATGAACCACCTCGAGGGCCGCTGCGCCCATGACTACCGCACGCCCGATCGCGTAACCTCGCACCACCGCCTGACCCCGCAGGCACAGCATGGTATTGAGCGAACCGGAAACCGACGCAGCTGGATGATTCATGATGGAACCTGACGTTACTGGCCTTCGCCAAATTTGTTGTCAAACAAAGCCTTGATTTCGGCCAGCGCCGCATCGGCATCGGCACCCTCGGCATCGACGGTGACCGTAACCCCCAGACCCGCCGCCAGCATCATGACACCCATGATGCTTTTGGCATTGACGCGCTGGCTACCACGCGCAATGAAAATTTCGGTTTGCGCAAAACGCGACGCGAGCTGCGTCAGTTTGGCGGCAGCCCGCGCGTGCAGGCCAAGTTTGTTGCTGATGACAATATCAATAGACGGCATAGTAATTATTCTGTTCAGATAAGCCAGGACGCACGAACGAGAAGCGCGTTCATGCTAAATATTAAGACGGGTCACCAGCACACACAATACCCCGCGTGGCTGCGGCACGCACAGCACGCAGAAATGCACGAAAATCATCACGCGGCGCCGTAAGCGCCTTGAGCACCATACACAAATTGGCACCGGCCATCACTTCAACTTCAAAACCATCAGAGCGTGCCAGTTCCATCGCCTTGCGTGCGGCATTGAATGGCGAAGCACCGAAAATATCACACAACACCAGCGTGGGCACACCCGGAGTCGCGGTCAGTGTGTCGACGATTTCAACCAGGCGTTTATCGGGCATGTCTGTGGCCACAATATCGAAAACGTCAAGCACGGGTTCCTGACCCAGGATATGGCGGGCGCACGACGCCAGCGCCGAGGCCAACGGATCGTGCATGACCAATACGATACGGGTCATGACCTAGACCCCGGCCGCCCGCTCAAGGGCTTGCGCAAAACAATCGGCAACATCAAAGCCGGTTTGCTCGGTAATTTCGACAAAACAGGTCGGACTGGTGACATTGACTTCAGTCAGATAATCGCCAATGACATCCAGACCAACCAACAGCAACCCACGCTTGCGCAGGATCGGACCGAGTGTTTCGGCAATGTGGCGATCTCGCTCAGACAGCGGTTGAGCCACCCCACGCCCACCCGCCGCCAGATTGCCGCGTGTTTCACCCGCCAGCGGAATACGCGCCAGCGCATAGGGAACGGGTTGACCGTCAATGATCAGGATACGCTTGTCACCATTGACGATCTCGGGAATATAGCGCTGCGCCATAATGGTGCGCTGCCCGTTCACCGTCAGTGTTTCAAGAATAGCCCCCAGATTGGGCTCTTCAGGCTGAATGCGGAAAATACCCATGCCACCCATGCCATCGAGCGGCTTGACGATGATGTCACGGTAACGGGTATGGAATGCACGCAAACGCGCGTTGTCTGCAGTGACCAGCGTGGGAGACGTGAACTGCGAGAATTCCGTGATCGCCAGCTTTTCAGGGTGGTTGCGAATGGCCGACCCCGAATTGAACACTTTTGCGCCCTGCTGCTGCGCAAATTCAAGCAAATGGGTGGAGTACACATATTCCATGTCAAACGGCGGGTCTTTGCGCATAACCACGGCATCAAACGTTGTCAGGGCGTGTTCAGCCTTGACGCCACGAGCCACCCACCAGTCTTTGCCATGCAAGTCTGCACCGGCAACCAGATCAATGGCCGAACTGTTGGCCATGACCACGCTTTCATCAATGTACAGGTCACCCTGCAGCGCAACACTGATCGAATGCCCCCGCGCGCACAGCGCACGCATCATGGCGACCGAAGAATCTTTATAGGCCTTGAGCGACGGCAAGGGATCGATAATGAAGAGAACGTGCATGAGGTACCTGCGAAAACAAACCCCACCAGACAGCGCCTGGTGGGGATGCATGACAATAGATCAGGAGGCTGAATCGCCCTTCTGCGGCGCTTTCTTGCGTGGCGCCAGAACCATAACCATTTGGCGGCCTTCGAGCTTGGGCATGGCTTCGACCTGACACATTTCGGTCAGGTCATCGCGAATGCGTTCGAGCACACGCATACCCAGTTCCTGGTGGGCCATTTCACGGCCACGGAAACGCAAGGTGACCTTGGCCTTGTCACCGTCTTCGATGAACCGCTTGAGGTTACGCAGCTTGACCTGGTAATCACCTTCGTCGGTACCCGGGCGGAATTTGACTTCCTTGACCTGAATAACCTTTTGCTTGGACTTGGCTTCAGCCAGACGCTTTTGTTCCTGGTACTTGAACTTGCCGTAATCCATCAATCGGCAAACAGGCGGCTCGGCGTTTGGCGCAATTTCGACCAAATCCACTTCGTGTTCTTCAGAAAGCTGCAGTGCATCAGCTATTTTTACGATGCCCAGCTGTTCACCGTCGACGCCAATCAGTCGCACCTCGGGAACACGAATTTCACCGTTGATGCGATGGTTTTTATCGGTTGCGATATCTAGAACTCCTTGGTAATTAACAATTATTCCTGCCCGGTCTGACGCCGGGAGGCGATATCATTTTGCAGACGACCGGCAAAATCTTGCAAGGGCATGACCCCCAGATCGACGTTACCGCGACTGCGAACCGCCACCGTGCCGTTATCGCGTTCTTTTTCGCCAACGACAAGAATGTACGGAATTTTTTGCATACTGTGCTCACGGATTTTACGAGTGATTTTTTCACCACGCAAATCTGCTGACACTCGCAGGCCTTGCTGCTTGAGCTTTTGCACCACTTCTGTGGCGTAATCGGCATAGTTTTCAGAAATACAACACACCACCGCCTGCTCGGGAGCCAGCCACGGTGGCATGGCGCCGGCGTGATTTTCAATAAGAATACCGATGAACCGTTCGAACGAACCCAAAATGGCCCGGTGCAGCATGACCGGGGTCTTGCGCTGGTCGGACGCGTCAACGTATTCGGCACCCAGACGCGCTGGCATGGAGAAGTCAACCTGAATGGTGCCGCACTGCCAATGACGGCCGATGGCGTCTTTCAAGGTGTATTCGATTTTCGGGCCATAGAAGGCGCCGTCCCCTTCGCTGACTTCATAGGTACAACCGGTACGATTGAGACTTTCCATCAGGGCCTGCTCGGCCTTGTCCCAGACCTCATCGCTGCCAATGCGCTTTTCGGGGCGCGTTGCGACCTTGTACAAGATTTCGGTAAACCCGAAATCGGCATAGACCTTTTGCAGCAATGCGGTAAACGCAGCGCACTCGTCTTGCAACTGATCTTCAGTACAGAAAATGTGGCCGTCGTCCTGGGTAAACCCGCGCACGCGCATCATGCCGTGCAACGAACCCGAAGGTTCATTACGATGACACTGACCGAATTCACCATAGCGAATCGGCAATTCACGATACGAATGCAACCCCGCGTTGTAAATCTGGACGTGACCCGGGCAGTTCATGGGCTTGAGGCCGTAAACCCGGTTCTCAGACTCGGTCGTGAAAATATGCTCGGAATAATTGTCCCAGTGGCCGGTTTTTTTCCACATCGACAGATCAAGAATTTGCGGTGCCTTGATTTCCTGGTAGCCGTTGTCGCGGTAGACGGCACGCATGTACTGCTCAACCTGCTGCCACAGGGTCCAGCCCTTGGGGTGCCAGAAAATAAGGCCCGGCGCCTCTTCCTGGAAATGGAAGAAATCGAGCTCACGCCCCAGCTTGCGATGGTCGCGCTTTTCGGCTTCTTCGAGCATGGTCAGGTAGGCCTGCTGCTCTTCTTTGGTAGCCCATGCCGTACCGTAAATGCGCTGCAGCATTTCGTTTTTGCTGTCACCGCGCCAGTAGGCACCGGCCACGCTCATCAGCTTGAACGCCTTGAG
>JAAYID010000214.1 GCA_012744285.1 Alcaligenaceae bacterium | reverse complement strand
TGGCCGAACTGGCCAACCAGCCTATTGGTATCACCCTTGACTTTGGCCAATACCACGATCTGCGGCTACGCCAACCCAACCTGAACCTGATTCCGGTCTCAAGCGAATCGGAAGGGCTGCAAAAGGTGCAGCGGGGCGAGCTGTACGGGTACATCGGCACGTTGGCCAGTACCAGCCAGCAGTTGCAAGACTTGCATCTGGCCAATATCCGCGTCATCGGACGCGTACCGGTGGACACCACTCTGGCCATCGCAACGCTCAAAGCCGAACCGGCGCTGGCCAGTGTGATGCAAAAAGTCGTAAACAACATCACCCCCGTTGAGCTCAACGAAATCGAAACGCAATGGCGTACCGTTGAACTGAAAGAACGCATCGACTACACGCTGGTCTGGCAAATCATTCTGGGGACTGTCGTCATGCTGGGCATATTCCTGATCTGGAACCGCAAGCTCAGTCACCTGAATCGAAAACTCGCCGCAGCAAACGCCCAACTGGCCCGCCTGAGCACGACCGACCCCCTGACCGGGCTGGGCAACCGGGCACGCTTTGAGCAAACCTTTCAGCAAAGCTTCCAGCACTGCCAGCGCTCTGGCGTACCGTTCATGGTCGCGATGGTCGATGCCGACCATTTCAAAGACGTCAACGACACCTATGGTCATGCCGGTGGAGACAAAGGCCTTGAAGCCCTGGCCGATGCCATGCGGGGGCATTTTCAACGTACAACCGATCATGTGATCCGGTTTGGGGGCGAAGAATTTGTTGTCTTTACACCAATCGACCCTGGCACCGACGTCAGACAGTTGCTTGAGTCACTGCGCGAGGACATCGAAATGATGGATATCCCGTTCGAATCGCACATTATCAGGCTGACAGTCAGCATTGGTTTTCATGCCGGCATACCCGACAAATCAAGCCTGGCAAGCACATGGCTTCAAATCGCTGACAAAACACTGTATGAAGCCAAAAACAACGGCAGAAACCGGGTTGAAGGCACATTCGGGAATATGGGCAGTGGCGCGTCGTGAGGGTCTCGAACCCCCGACCTCAGGCTTAGAAGGCCCGTGCTCTATCCAGCTGAGCTAACGACGCAACGGGGTGAACACCCCGGGCCGGCATTATAGCTGATGCCTGTCCGGCTGCGGCCGTGAATACCCAGGCATCAACCCGATAAGGTAAGGCCTGCGCACGCAGTACGGATGCGTTCTGGCGTGAACGGCACTTCACGAAAACGCGTTGCAGTGGCGTCGAACAGGGCATTTGACACCGCAGCAGCGCTGGGTACGGACGCAGACTCACCAGACCCCATCGGCGGCTGATCCTGGCGCAACAGCAAAAAAACATCAATGGGCGGCACTTCAGTGAAGGACAGAATCGGGTAAGCGCCCCACTCGTGGTCAACCACGCCCTGACCGTTGAACACGACCTGCTCTTTGAGCACCCGACTGAGCGACTGAATGACGTTACCCTCAATCTGGTGACGGACCCCGTCAGGATTGACCACCATGCCGGTATCCTGGCCCACGACCACGCGCTTGATACGGATTTGTCCGGTTGTGGGATTAACGGCGACATCGATGACCCAGACACTCCAGGCGGCACCGAAGCCAGGGAATTTGCTGTGCACGTAACGTGCGTAGGCGACCCCTCGACCGTGCAACTCGCCCTGCGCATCGGACACACCGCGCGACCCCGTCTGCCCGGCAATCCAGCCGGCGCGTACCGATGTCTCGCGAAGCAAATCGGCGGCACGATCATCAGGCAAATAACGCAAACGGAACGCCACCGGATCCTGCCCCGCTTCAAACGCCAGTTCATCAATAAACACGTCGTGTGCAAACGAGTTGGGCATGGCCGACACCCCGCGCAACCACCCGGCACGCACAATCGGCGCCATGTCGAGACAGCTGATGCGCCGGTTGGGGTAGGCGTACGGCGGTACCGCCGTACGATCTCCCATTTCCAGAACACGCGGCACATTGCTGGTGACACCCGTCAATAACAACGCCAGAGAAGGCGCATCATTTGACGGATAACGGGTAACAAAGTCATATGACAGCAAGCGTTGCTGCTCATCCAGCGAACCGGCCACATCAATGACCTGAGCCGCCCCCTTGGGCTCCCAGCCGTGCTCTTGCTCGCGACTCAATTGCACGCGGACCGGATAACCAATTTCCCTGGAAATCAGGGCCGCATCCGCACACACATCATCAGCACAATTACGCCCGTAGCAACCGGACGCCTCGTAGCGCACAATATTGATCTCGCCTTCCGGCCGTGCCAGCAGACGAGACAGTTCCGCACGCAACATGTGCGGGTTTTGCGTCCCTGCCCATACCGTCAACTGATGCTCGCCATACTGGGCAACAGCACACGACGGCCCAACCGAGGCATGCATCTGATAAGGCCATACATAAGTTCGACGCAACGTCGTGGCCGCCTGGCGGTCAGGCGCATCCAGTGATTCCAGCAAAACCCGCTCGGTAAAAGGTTGACGCCGTAACGCCGACTCAAGATCAGCCAAGGGCTCCAGAGGCGGCGGCTCACGCCACTGAACCTTGAGCAACCGTGCGGCCTTGATGGCGTGATGCTCATAACGTGCCGCCACGGCAACAAAGTCACCGATGACCACCACACGCACATCATCCGCCACGGTAGCCACCGAAGCCCTGTCAACATGCAAAAGACTGTTGCCCACAAAATCACCGCCATCCCGGCCTGTGTAGGGCGGACGAACGACACGCGCGTGCCACATGCCAGGGACTCGGACATCATGCACAAAGGTCAGCGTTCCAGTCGCCTTGGCCGGAATATCGACACGCGGCACTGGCTTGCCGATCACCGAAAACTGACAACTGTCCTTGAGGGTGACATCCGTTGAAAACTCAAGACGAACCTGACGACCGGCCAACAACTGCCAGTACGACAGGCAACGCCCGTCCGGGCTGCGAATATCACCGTCATTGACCGACAGACAATCGGGGCTGACCTCCAGGGCACGCGCCGCCGCATCAAGAAAATACTGCCTGGCCTGAGCCACGGCCTGACGCAGGGGAACGGCCGAAATCTGCAATGACGCACTGGCAATGGTCGGCCCCTGGTTGGGCGTCGCTTCGGTATGCCCCAGAATCATGCGGACGCGCCCAAACCCGACGCAAAGTTCATCGGCAACGACCTGAGCCAAAGCGGTGCGAATACCCGTACCCAGATCCACATGCCCATTGAATGCCAGCACCTGTCCGTCATCGAGTACCGCCACAAAGATATCCGGATGACTCTGCAGATAGCGGGATGGAATACCTGGCTGACCCGGTGATGGCTGGGGGGGCAAAGCGGCAGGCCGCGTTACCAGCAAGGTGCCGGCACGATCGAACAGCATCTGGCGATCAGCGGCAGGGCTGAGAAATTCCATGGAAGAGTCTCCGGCACACATGCAGTGTACACATTGAAAAATACAAGCAAAACATTACACCGGAAGAACAAATAAATAAACCTGACAAAACACGACCCGCGCTTTAATTAGGGAAAACCTTGAGGGGATTGTCACGAATGTTGCCACCTCCGATGTTTACCTCGAAAAATAAAGCGCATACACTCATAGCGAATGAGTATGCACCATGAAAAAACCTGAACAGACTTTTCTCCTGAACGTCAACGGCAACCGTATTGACGTTGTCACCGAAGCTGACACTCCGTTGTTGTATGTGTTGCGTAACGGGCTCGAACTGAACGGCCCCAAATTCGGCTGCGGGCTAGGGGAATGTGGTGCATGCACGGTATTGGTTGACGGCGTCGCCGCCCGTTCGTGCGTTCTGCCCATCAAAAGTGTTGCCGGCCACCAGATCATCACACTTGAAGGCCTGGGCACCCTTGACGCTCCCGGCCCTGTCCAGCAAGCCTTCATCGACAAACAGGCGGCACAATGCGGGTATTGCCTGAACGGCATGATCATGACGGTACAGGCGTTGCTGAACCGCAACCCCAACCCCACCGAGCAGCAGATCCGCAACGAACTGAAATACAACCTGTGCCGCTGCGGCACGCACCTTGAAATCATCGAAGCGGCACTCGAGGCCGCCCGCCGGCAACAGCAGGTGGAATCGTCCGGCCATGACTGATCACTCTGCCGTCAGTCCTGTAGCGTCGGGTCTACACACAACCGGGCACCATGACCTGTCACCTCCGCTTGCCGGAACCATTCTGCATGGGGTTACTGTACGCCCTCCTGCCCTGCACTACGATGGCATTGACTGGCGCAGCGCCCAGTTGCACCACATTGACACCACCGCCGCGCTACAGGTGCCCGGGGTAACCCTCGTCGTTGTCAGGGGCAACTTCATCGGCATCATCGCCTCGCAGCTGACGCAGGCCCGGCATGCCAGCGCGCAGCTGACGGTGCAATGGGAAACTCCCGCAGCGCCGCAAGACACCACGATGAACGGCAAAGCCCTGATCGCCGACAAACCGGGCGCAAACGCCGTAGCGCAGACCTATCAATGGTCACCCTCCGCCTGCTCATCTGCGGCGTGGGCCATTGCACGACACGAGTCCTCCGGCCTCACGGTTTGGGCCGACACGCGCTACCCTGACCGTTTACGCGCCGAAATCGCGGCCCTGTGCGCCCTGCCCCTGGACGCCATACGACTCTTGCCGACCGGCACAACAGGGGCAGAGGCCTACGACGCTGCCGTAGACGCTGCACTGATGGCGGCAGAATGCAAACGCGCAGTAAAAGTCGTCGATGACGCGCCCCTTTGCGCCCACCCCATTGGCGTTACCCTGCAGGCCGACAGCACACCCGCCGGCGCAAACCGCGCCATCGCCCCGATTACAGAAACGTTGACAACGGCGGTTACCGTGCGGCCGTCGATCGCCGCTCTGCTTTGCGGTGCGACGCACACCTACCATCAAACCTGCACACTGCCTGAGCACCTGTATGGGCAAGCCATCCAGACAACGACTGTAACAACCCCTGAAGCCACCGGCCACACACGGGTGCCAATCAACGCACCCGTTACTGCGGCACAGGTTTTTGCACGCGAATCGTTCTTTGACGAGCAGTGCCTGGCGCAACAACTCGACCCGGTGCAAGCCCGGCTGGCTTCACTCACCGACCCTGAAGGGCGCTCCCTGATCGAATCAGTGGCCCGACAAGCGGGCTGGAACGATGCCCGTCAACCCGGCACCGGCCGGGGCTTTGCCAGCACACTGGTCGTCGACAACACCCAGGACCCGCCGCAACGGCTATGGGCCGCATGGGTCGCCGAAGTCACCTTCGACAAGAACGGTCAGCTTGATCTCACCCGCGTCACGGTAGGTCACAGCGCCACAACGCTGCCGCCATCAGGGCCTGCCGACCACATTGAAAGCACGATCCGCCAAACGGCACTGGGCTACCTGAAACCACCCGAACACTTCGATACCTGGGGACAGCACGCAACGCAACAGCCGGCAAACACCGTCGTGGCGGCTCCCGACGTCTCGGTGGTCGCCCAAAACGGCGCGTTAACCACAGGCCTTTCCTGGCACCCCAACGCTGGGCTCCCCGCGGCCGCCGCCATTGCCAACGCCATTTACGATGCGTCGGGCGTGCGCCTTCGCGAGGCCCCCTTTAATCTGGCGGCACTCGAACTGACCGGCCAATCCGCTAACTCACGCCAGTCTGACCGGCGATGGGCCAAGGGTCTGCTGGGCGGTATTGCCGCCGGTGCGGCCGGGCTGATTGTTGCTGCCTTGCCCTGGCGTTCTGCGCTTCCCCCCATACCGGCGATTGACACCAGCATCTACTCGGCTGCCGCCATTGAACGGGGTCGACTGGTGGCCCTGGCGGGTGACTGCATGGTATGCCATACCGCTGACGATGGCACTCCCAACGCCGGTGGCCGGCCACTGGAAACACCCTTTGGAACCGTCTA
>JAAYID010000213.1 GCA_012744285.1 Alcaligenaceae bacterium | reverse complement strand
CTGCTGGGGATCGGGCACTTGCTTGACCGTCGACCCGATAGTTTGTCGGGCGGTGAGCGCCAACGCGTGGCCATCGCGCGGGCCTTGGCCACGCAGCCGCGCCTTTTACTGCTTGACGAGCCACTGGCTTCACTGGACGTTTCGCGACGAGAGGATGTGCTGCCCTGGCTTGAAAAGCTGCATGATGAATTCCGTATCCCCATGCTCTACGTCACGCACTCGGCTAATGAATTACAGCGGCTAGCCGATCATGTTGTCGTCCTCGAGCACGGAAACGTCAGGACACAGGGTGAGGTTCATGACGTACTGACAGCGATGGACCCACCCCTGATCAGCGGGGACGAAGCCGGCACGGTTCTGAAAGGCCGGGTGATACATGTCGATGCCGGCTGGAGCATGGCAAGAATAGCGGTGGGCGCCACGGTTTTTGAAATCCCGCATGCCGGCCTGCACGAAAACCAGAGCGTTCGCCTGCTGGTACTGGCCCGAGACGTCAGTATTGCCACGCAAAAACCAGAAAACACCAGCATTCAGAATCTGGTCCCGTGCCGCATTGAATCAATTCAGCCTGACACCCACCCGGCGCAGGTGCTGGTCAAGCTTGTTCACGCAGGCACAACCCTGATTGCGCGGATTACACGCCGGGCACGCGAAACACTGGACCTGACAGCCGGCCAGACGGTCTGGGCCCAGATCAAATCAGTAGCACTGGTCAGGTAAACACGCCGCAGCCTGCCCCAACACGGCCTGGGCGACGTCATCAACGCTCCCTTCGGCCAACACACGATGCCATGTCATTGCGCCCACATCGGCATGCAGTTGACGCCTCACAACGTCTCCGGTTGCATCCGATGGGTCATTCTGACGTGCAGCCACCCGTTCAAACAGCCGCTCTGGCGGGACATCCAGCCATACTCCGACAAAAGGAACCGCCGTCGTCGCGGCACACTGCGCCATTTTCTCACGCTCGTCTGGCCGGGAAAACACGGCATCAGCCACGACAGCGACACCGAACCCCAGCAGTTGCAAGGACTGCCGCCGCTGTTCGGCATACACCTGTTCCGAGACCCCGGATGCATACGCCTCTGGCGGCAAGCGCGTGGTTGCCGCCACTGAAAACAGCCGTTTACGCAAACGGTCACTGGACAAGACCCGGGCACCCGGTACCGGACCGAACGCGTAGGCCACTGCAGCTGCAACGGTTGATTTGCCCGAGCCGCTGAGACCGCCAATGGCCAGCAAAGCCGGCGGCCTGCGCTTGAGAAAGGCAAACGCAAGATCAAGGTACGTCATGGCCTGCCCGACACACGCCAAGGCACGAACATCATCACCAGCACCCCGTGCCTGCCCGGCCTGAGTGGCCAGGATCTGTGCCCGTATTGCAGCCCGTAACGCCATAAAAAACGGCATTACCGGCAAGCCATCGGCCTCATCGGCCAGATCAAGATAACGATTCATGACCCAGTTAGCCAAGGCCGGCTGACCAAAGCGCCATAAATCCATCAGGACAAACGAAAGATCGTAAAGCACATCGATCGTCGCCATCTCGTCGTTAAACTCAAGGCAATCAAACAGCACCGGCTCATCGTGGTACACGCAAAGATTGCCCAGATGCAAGTCGCCATGACAATGACGCACCCTGCCGTTGGCCGCACGCACGTCCAGCAAACCGGAGCAGTGCTCAAGTTCTGCAGCCAATGCGCGATTCAGACGTTGCGGCAGATCAGAGCCCAGCACCTCGACTGAACCCGCTTCGGAGCGCTGGTTCAGGGCAAGTACCGCACGCAAACGGTCGGCCCCGGAAGCCCCTGACCACACCGGAGCCTGCCGGTGACTCTCTGCTACAGCAGCGGCCACGCGCGTCATCAGGTTGGCATCCAGCTGCCCGCGTTGCGCCATGGTCGCCAGCAACCCGTCATCATCGAAACGACGCATTTGCAGCGCGGCCTCAACCAGTTCACCCGGCCCGTCAAATTCAAGCGTGCCATCGGCCCCGCGCGTAATACGCCGCACCCCCAGATAGAGTTCAGGGGCCGTACGCCGGTTCAGGGCCAGCTCTTTCAGGCAAGCCTCGTAGCGCTTTTGCGGTGTTGAAAAATCAAGGTAAGGAAAAGATACCGGGCGCTTGACCTTGTAGACCACCTGATTAAACCGCACAATGACAGAGATATGGGTATGAACCGTATCAGGTGCACCCTCGCCCGCCCGGACGCCTTCACGAACCAGAAACGCCACAACCGCAGAAACAGGATCAGACAAACCGCCACCTTTCAAACGTGACACCACCGACACTACCGACAACAAAAGGGCTGATCATGGTTTGCTGCCCAAAGCTACCAGCGCCTCGTCAGCACCCTCGTGCAAAGGCACCGTGACCCCCATACGGGCGCTGGACGCCGACACTTGCGCGCCCTGCGCCGAACCCACGGCCAAAAGGTCATACCCCTTTTTATACACCCGATTAACCAGTTCAATCACTTCATCACGGGTCAGCTCTGTGGTGGTCAGCAGCAACGCTGACATCCCCACCGAAGGAACCGGCTCATCCTGGTCAGGATACACACCCTGCGCAATATCCAGCGCCATCAGAGCAGGCTGTTCTTCAACCAGAACCCGGATCGCCGTACGATCAAGGGGCAGCAGCTTCAAATGAGCCTGCGCCACCGCATCGCGCAGCGGTGCTGCTGGAATGCCGATGACATGAACGGTCGCATCGACCTTGCCCGCCTCAAGCAGCGGCAATGCTGCCGAGAAGGGCATATCGACAGGCGTATAGTCGCGTTCCGGCTCAAGGCCATGCGCAGCCAACACCCGTTCAAGAGTCGCCCGCACCGCAGACCCCTTTGGCCCGAGCGCCACTTTCTTGCCCTTGAGATTGGCAACCCGTTGATACGATTTTTCGTCACGAACCACGATATGGACCAGCTCGGGATAAAGACTGCCCAGCGCACGGAGTCGGGTAAATGCACCCCGGGCAGCGAATGGCCCAACACCCTCATAGGCCATCAACGCCGTATCCGCCTGCGCCAGCGCCAGCACCGCATCACCGCTGCGCAGCATTTCAATATTGTCAGCCCCTCCGCCCGTGATCAACGCCGCAATTCTGGCCTGACCGGGGGACTCAAGCGAGGCAAGAGCCCTGGCAAACGCCACGTACTCGCCACGATCGGGCCCGCCGGCCAATGGCAGCCCCTTGTGCATGCGGCTGAGACGACCATTGATCCGGGCGACCGAGCGTTCAAGCTCTTGCTGCACGATCCGCTCGCCGCCGGAACCGCCACGTGCCACCGATGACGAAATTTCATCGAGTGTGGCCAGCAAACGTCGCGACACCGGGGCCGGGCCACCAGTATCCAGCGCCGGGGCTTGAGCGGTACTGACACCGGGTGGCGCCACCGCAACCCAGCCGGATCCTTCTTTGCGGTAAATGGCGCTGGCATGAGCGACCAGCTGATCACCCGCCTGGTTGCCCCCGGAGCGTACACCGCTGATACTGCGCGGCCCGGCCCCAAGCAAGGTCACCAGCGAAGCGACACCGGGGCGATCCCAGGCATCCAGGGTGAAATCTTTTGTGAACTCGAGCACGATGTCGTAATACACAACGCGACGCTCTTGACCCTCGGGGGCCGTGCTGTCAGTGGCCGCCCCCTGACGCACCAGTTCTACGATGGAAAAGACATCCGGACCATACGTGGCGGCCAGACGCTGCTGGACGTCGGACCTTAGCCTGTCGGCATCGGGTTGACGGCTGCACGCCGCCAGAAAAAGGCAACACACCACAATGAGCAAGCGCTGCAACATATCAGAGCCCCCCGACGAACGGCAACGACAGGAAGGTGGTCAGAACAATCACGTTGATGATGTCCACCAGAAACGCCCCGGTGACCGGAACGACAATGAAAGACTGTGGCGCAGGACCATGACGACGCGTCAACGCTTGCATATTGGCGATGGCCGTCGCCGTCGCCCCCATGGAAAAGCCGCAAAATGCGGCCGACATTACCGCCGCTTCGTAGTCTTTGCGCAAGGCCCTGAAAACAACAAGCGAAGCGTAGACTGCGGCAAACAGGGCCTGCACCACCAGGATAAGAGCCAATGGCCCGGCCAACGCCATCATGCTGCCGATATCAAGCGTCATCATGGTCAGCCCCAGGAAAATAGACAATGACAAGGTGCCCAGCATTTCGGTGGCCTGATCATTCAGCTTCAGGCCCAATCGCCCGCCCACATTACGGATAAAAATGCCGATGACCATACACCAAAGGAAATTGGGGACACTGACGGCACTGCCCTCGGTGGCACTGGCCAGGAAGGCACCCGCCACCAGACAGATGAAAGCCACCGTGAGCGAGACAATGTACGACCCCGAGTCGGGCGCAACCGGGACCATATCGTGATCTGCCTGAGGGGTTGCCGCCTGGACAGCCGCACGGCCATCCAGCGAACCATCGAGCCTGAAACGGCGAATGAGGCGCTCTGCCACCGGCCCGCCGATAATACCGCCCAGCACCAGACCAATGGTGGCCGACGTCATCGCCAGCGCCATAATATTCTGGATATTATTGACATCGGCAAAACGGCCGGCATAGGCTGCACCGGTTCCGTGCCCGCCAACCAGCGTTATTGAGCCCCCAACCAACCCCATCAGGGGATGCAGGTCGAGCAACCATGCCATACCCAGGCCGACAACATTCTGCAAGGCCACGAAAGGCGCGAGCACCAGCAAAAACGCGATCAGTTTAGGCCCACCGGCTACCAGCAATTTAAGATTGGCCGTCAGACCAATACAACTGAAAAACAGCAGCATCAAGGTTGGCCGGATACTGGTTTCAAGCGAAACGCTGGCCCCGGTCTGTTTGAACACGGCATAAACCACCAGCGCAAAAAGTATGCCCCCGACCACAGGGTCAGGAATGCTGTAACGGGCTAAAAACCCGATGCGGGACGTCAGCACCCGCCCCACGAGCAACACAACGCAGCAGGCAAGCAGCGTTTCAACCGCATTAAGAGAAATCATGAAAGCCTCGTTGACGAACGGGTAACCTGGAGCACCCCACCCTGGACAACAGAACAAGACAGCACACGAGGCCGGAG
>JAAYID010000212.1 GCA_012744285.1 Alcaligenaceae bacterium | reverse complement strand
CCACATGCACATCCAGCGCTTTCAGCAGGCTGGCGGGCGCATTCAGGAACGACGGCGAATCATGATTGCCCGCCACAATGACCACATGCCGGCAGGGTGATGACACCACCTGTGACAGGAAACGGTAGTACATGGCCTGCGCACGGTTGCCCGGCGTTGTGGTATCGAAGATATCGCCGGCCACCAGCAAAACGTCGATGTTCTCGCGCTGCAAGGTGTCAAGCATCCAGGCCAGAAACGCCTCAAAAGCCTCATGGCGCTTGCGCCCATAGAGCATGCGCCCCAGGTGCCAGTCGGAAGTGTGCAGGATTTTCATGCGGGGGAGTATAGCGGGGTCTGGATCAACCCGATCCGCGTGACCCAACGCAGGCACACCCGAATCAACCCCCGAACTTATCCCCACAAACTGTGAATAACTCTCGGGACAAGCCCATGAGAAGTCATGCAACTTCAGGCCCCATTGGTATTTTTACATCCATGAATTCACAATGCGCATTGCGCAAAAAGAACTTATGGCCATGGCCGTCGGCATTGCGGTACGCTGCCAGGGGTGTCTGGCGTTTCATGCAATTCGACAGCGGGAAAGCCACTGCACAATAAGCCCCGAAAAAGTAGATAATCCCGGGGTAACGTACGGCCAATCGTGCTATTTCTGGGAAATCAAGTGGAAATTTTCAAATGGCTCAATGACCAGTTGTTGCGAATGGACTGGCTACACGGGCTGGTGCGCCTGCTGGTCGAAAACGTGTTTAACCTCGATATGGGAAGCCGCCTTGGCGGCAGTGTTCACTTTTTTATCTACGACGTTATCAAGATCCTGATCCTGCTGTCAGTTCTGATTTTCGTCATTTCATGGGTGCAAAGCTACTTCCCGCCCGAACGCACACGACGCATTCTGGGCAATATGCGCGGCTTTCGGGCCAATCTTGCCGGTGCCTTGCTGGGCACTGTCACCCCGTTCTGTTCGTGCTCGTCAATTCCGCTGTTCATCGGTTTTACCAGCGCAGGGCTGCCGCTGGGGGTTACCTTCTCATTCCTGATCTCGTCGCCGCTGGTTGACCTGGCTTCGATGATTTTGCTGGCCAGCATCTTTAACTGGTCGATCGCTCTGGCCTATGTAGTGGTGGGTATCGTACTGGCGGTCATTGGCGGCACCCTGATCGGCAAGGCGCGCATGGAAAAATATGTTGAAGCCTTCGTCTCGCAGCAAAAAATGCTGGAACTACCGCAAAATCAACTGACCCTGCGCGACCGCCTGATCTACGCCCGAGACCAGGTCACCGAAATCATCCGGCGGGTCTGGCTGTACATCCTGATTGGTGTGGGCATAGGTGCGGCCATTCACAACTGGATCCCGCAAGACCTGATTACCGCAAGCATCGGTAGCGACAACTGGTGGGTCGTGCCCGCAGCCACGCTGCTTGGCGTGCCGATGTATGCCGACATCTTCGGCACACTGCCGATTGCCGAGGCCCTGGTTGCACGTGGTGTGGGCCTGGGTACAGTGCTGGCCTTCATGATGTCGGTTACGGCAATATCGCTACCATCACTTATCATGCTGAAAAAAGTCGTGAAAACACCTCTGCTGGTCTTGTTCTTTGCCATTGTGGTGTTCGGTATCATGCTGATTGGCTTCTTGTTCAACGCCTTTACGTACCTGCTCATCTGAACAGGCCGCCCCCCCCACCCGGAGCACTTCCATGATCATCAAAATTCTTGGCCCTGGCTGCAAAAAATGTGCGGCCCTTTCTGAAAACACCCAAATCGCGTTGAACACCCTTGGCCTTGATGCCCGGATCGTGAAGGTGACTGACATTGTTGAGATCGCAGCCCACGGGGTAATGTCGACACCGGCCCTGGCCATTGACGACAACGTGGTATCAATGGGCAAGGTGCTCAGCGCGCCCGAGGTTCAAGCCCTGTTGTCAGCCAGCTGAGTTGGCCGAAGCCAGGTGTATCGGGCACCAGATAGCGCAACCTTTGAAGTGGCGCAATCCGTCTTACGCACAAACCCTTGCCAGGTCAAATTACGCTTACGCGGCCAGAAGTAAGCACCAGAAATTATTATATAATTTAATATATTATTTAATGCTTATACAAACACGTAACCGCCACGCCACAATGTCATCAAACTACAAAGCACTCGCCACCCTTCTCAGCGCCAAAATGAAAGATTTCCGGTCTGAAATTCCGGACACCATGCAGGGCTTCACACAAATGGCTGCTGCAACACACACTGACGGCGCATTGAGCAAAAAGCAAAAAGAACTTATGGCCATGGCCATCGGCATTGCGGTACGCTGCCAGGGGTGTCTGGCGTTTCATGCCCAGGCCTGTGTAAAAATGGGCGTTACCCGTGCAGAATTCGAAGAAATGCTGCAAGTTGCCATGTACATGGGTGGCGGCCCGTCGGTCATGACTGCCGCCGAAGCCCTGGCGGCTTACGAAGAATTCGGTGGCGAGAAAGCCGCTGCCCAATAAGCGGCAAAATCGGTAAATTACCCAAAAAACCAGGCTCTTGGCTACCCGTCGCTGGCAGGTATGCCAGCAACAGGCTTACCTGACGATTACGCCAGCTTGCGAATTTTCACGGGTAGGCCTTGCCGTACCGCCGCCCCTGAAACCCAGTCAATCCAGATATTGCCATCAGGCCCGCGCGTCGGATCACGAAAACCAATATCGTTCAGGTTGACCCCGGCAGACAATGCCGGGCTGGATGGTGTTGAGCGGCCGTCAATATCATGAGCACGGGCACCCAGTTCGCGGTGGCCATAACCATGCTCGACGGCAATAGCCCCCTCGATGACGCCATCGCGTACAACAGCGACACCTTCAATAGTGCCCCCCCGGCGAGGTCACCTGGATGCGATCACCGTTACGAATGCCCAGTCGGGCGGCATCGTTTCGGTTCACCGACACCGGGTTATGCGGGTGCACCTGGCGCAAGCGTTCGACCCCGATCGACATCGAGCTCATGAGGTTGGACTTGTATGACGTCATGAGCATCGGCCACTCGTCGTGATTGAAATGTTCACGCATGTCACGCCCGTTGGCCAGGCGTGTGGGGTACCAGGTGGGGCAACCAGTAAAACGCTCGCCCGTCATGGAGTGACGCATTGTGGCAATCTCTTCGTTCCAGACTTGCAGCGCCGGGGTGTGAGCCTTGCGGATGTGATCCCCTTTCCAGGCGGCATCGATGGAATCAAAACGCCCTCCTCGCGTCATCAGCATGGCCACTTTACGCCACTCTTCAGGCTTTAAACGTGCCTGTAAAAGCCCGGAATAACGATCAACGCCGGTAATTTCCATATCATCGTCAGACGCATCACCCACCACCTTGCCGCCGGCATACGCCATGTTGGCCATCGCACGTACGTAGAAATCTTCCGGCGTGTTCAGGTCGTGCAGTTCACCATTGCTGTCGGTCAGCACCTTGTCACCAAAACCGGGCATACCCAGCGTGCGTGCAACGGCAATCAGGAACACCTCAAGGGAAATGGTCTGCCCATCGGCCGTTTTTGCCACCGCCGGCTCAACCGTTGGCCAGCGAACCGTAGACGACTTGGCGATAACATCGGCCCAGGGT
>JAAYID010000211.1 GCA_012744285.1 Alcaligenaceae bacterium | reverse complement strand
TCGAGGCCTTTACTGAACTGCGCTGGGTAACCCTGCAAACGCTGCCGCGTCATTACCCGTTCTGATCGTCAAGACCCGGTAAGCGCACCGGGCGTCCCGTAAATTGGCCGGCAAAATTGCCGGCCAATTTACGGCTTTATCAACGAACCGCGTACAAGAACAACTCGACACGGCGATTCAATGCACGACCTGCTGCGGTAGCATTATCGCCAATCGGGTTACTGGGCCCAAGCCCTTCCGACATCAGGCGGCCCTGGGCAATGCCTCGGCCAGCAATGTAGCCGGTAACCGCCTGCGCACGATTCAATGACAAACGCTGGTTGACCTGTGCCGTTCCGGTGCTGTCGGTATAGCCTATGGCCTTGGCACGTAATTCGGGGTGCTGTGCCAGGGCACGTGCCACGCTGTCGAGAACCGGCAGCAATTCGGGCTTGAGCGCATACTTGCCCGTATCGAACGACACATGACTTGGAATCAGCACCTTGAGGGAACCGTCAGGCATTTCGATGACATCAAGCCCCAGACTGCTGGCACCGGACTGCTGCATGTCACTTTTCACGCCCGACCAGTTGAACCCGGCAATAGCCCCGGCAACAGCGCCAATACCTGCGCCGATAAGCGCACCCTTGCTGCTGTCAGCAATGATGGCACCCAACCCGGCGCCAATCGCTGCACCCGCCCCCGCACCCACGGCCGTTCGCCCACCCTGGCTCATGCCCCCCATCGTGTCATTCACGGCAGCACACCCCGTCAGCAAGGCTGCAATACCCACACCCGCAATCGCGCGGTTAAGACGCATTGATCTGTTCATTTTTCTCTCCGGGTAAGGACAAAAGGTCCTGGTCATCTTCCATACTAGCAAGCATCACATCGCGTTACTGTTACATTTTTATTCATCACCGCGCCCAATCGCTTTCCAGCGAATGGCTGTAGCGCGACATGGCAAAGCAAAACACAAAATAAATCGCCGCGATAAACAGGTATACCTCGGTGCTGAACCCTTGCCACTGGGCATCAGCCAACGCTGTCTTAGCGGCCTGGGTCAAGTCGAAGATACCGACAACGACGACCAAAGACGTGTCTTTGAACAACGAGATAAAAATGCCGGTTAAAGGCCCTACTACGGTACGCAAGGCTTGCGGCAAGATGATGGCCCCCATCTTTTGCCAATATCCCAAACCCAAGGCATCGGCACTTTGGTATTGGCCAGACGGTATCGCCTGAAGGCCACCCCTGACCGTTTCGGCAATGTACGCTGCCACAAAACACACGATGGCGACCTGCACACGCAACAACTTGTCGATGGTCAGCCCTTCGGGCATGAATAACGGCAACATGACAGACGCCAGAAACAACAGGCTGATCAAGGGTACGCCACGGATCAACTCGATATACACCACACACAACGCCCGAATCGCCGGCATATCGCTACGGCGCCCCAATGCCAGCAACACCCCCAGCGGAAATGCCAGCCCGATCCCGAATGTCGCCAGAATCAGGGTCAGAGGCAAACCGCCCCAAAGACGATTTTCCACATAGACCAAACCGGCAACCCCACCCCACATCAATACGGCCACGAGCGACAGAACCACAAGCCAGAGCAGTGCCAACCAGGATTTCCAGAAGGCCCGCACACAACTGACAACCACCAGGGCAACCAGCAGGACACTGGCCAGCAACGGTCGCCACTGTTCGTCATGCGGATAAATACCGAACAGAATCAGACGGTACTTATGGGTAATGACCGCCCAACACGCCCCTGCGGTTTCACGACACCCGGCGGAAGAGTCGGCACTGAAACGGGCATCGAACCATAACCAGTCAAGCAACGGAGGCACGGCCAACGCCAGCACACCGGCGCCAAACACGGTAAGAACCAGATTCAAGGGGCTGGATACCAGACCGCCCAGCCCGCTTTTGCTCCACTTGAACAACCCGGCAAGCCCCGCCATCATCGAATCACCAGCGCCATGCGACGGTTATACCCATTCATAAGGGCCGCAATCGCAAGACTGACCGTCAGGTAAGCGGCCATGATCACCAGCACACCTTCAATCGCTTGGCCGGTCTGGTTGATCGCGGTGTTCACCACCGAAACAATATCGGGATAGCCCACAGCAACGGCCAGTGAACTGTTTTTGGTCAGATTCAGGTACTGGCTGGTCATCGGGGGCACCATGACACGCAGTGCCTGTGGCCATACCACCGTCTGCACGACCTGTCGGTCTGACAGCCCCAGCGCATATCCGGCCATCCATTGGCCGCGTCCGACCGACTGAATGCCGGAACGCACAATTTCGGCCACAAACGCCGAGGTATACAACACCAGACCAGCCAACAGGGCCAGGAACTCGGGGCTGATCGTTACCCCCCCGGAGAAATTGAAGCCGCGCAGCACAGGTATCGACCAGGCCATCGTCTGCCAATCAAACCATGGCAGCATCAAGCCACGGTTTGACAAAAAGACCCCTGGCAGCAGCTCGACCGCTTGACGAGCCGGTGGCGCCGCCTCGGTAATCAAGGCATACCAGAACAACAGTTGCAACAAAAGCGGCACATTACGCATGACCTCGATATAACTGCGGGCGAGCGTGGCGACCAAAGGATTCCGGACCAGCCGCGCCATGCCCACGAGGCCCCCAAGCACTGTCGCCAGTACAACACCGGTCAGCGCCACTTTGAGGGTATTGAGCAGACCGACGCCAATTGCCCGTGCGTAGGTATCAGAAGCACTGTAGGTCACTACGGATTCACTGATGGCGAAACCCGCTTCATTGTGTAAAAAACCGAAACCCGTGGCAATGTTACGCGCGGCCAGATTATTCAGGACATTGCTCACCAGGAAAGCGGCCACCAGCCCGACAGCCACCAGCAATAACGCCTGATAGACCCAACCCCGCAAGCGCGGGTTATGCCAGGAAAGAAATGCCTTGAGCGGGCGGGTACGAGAGGACATCAATGCCATAAATTATCCGGGTGATGCTGAATTTGCCGCGAAGCACCATATCATAATCACTTAGAATAACCGGGTTGCCCATCCGGGCGATTTAACCGGGTTTCCTCTCGCTGGTTGCCATGATCGAGTTTCAGCACGTCTTCAAATCTTACGGCCGCAGTCGAAACATATTGGCCGACATCAATTTCCGCATCGACGCGGGTGAGTTCGTTTTTGTCTCCGGGCCTTCCGGTGCCGGCAAATCGACCCTGCTCAAGCTCATTGGCGGGCTTGAACCGCCCAGCCGCGGCAGCATCACCGTCAGGAACCAGCGTATCGACAAAATGCCGCTGCGGGCGCGCCCCTACCTGCGTCGCGCCGTCGGCGTCATTTTGCAGGACGCCCATTTATTGTTTGATCGCTCGGCGATCAATAACGTACTGCTGCCGCTGACCGTGGTTGGCCTGGAGCACGGGCAAGCGGTTTCGCGGGCGCGTGCCGCGCTTGAAAAGGTCGGGCTGTCGGGTAAAGAAGACCTGAACCCGATTGAAATGTCGGGGGGTGAACAACAACGCCTGGCCATTGCCCGTGCCATTGTGAATCGCCCGGCCATCCTGATTGCCGACGAACCCACCGCCAACCTCGACCACGAAAGCGCCCGACGCATCCTGGATGTCTTTCGTGATTTCAACCGGGTTGGCGTCACCACCCTTATTGCCTCGCACGACACCCGACTGATGGCCGAATACGCCAACCGCACACTGCAGATCACTCAGGGCGGGTTCAACGATTTTGCCGGGGTGGCCGCATGAAACGCTGGTTCAGACAACACCGCTATGCCATTCTGGTTGCCGTACGCCGTCTCTGGCTGCATCCGTTTTCATCCATCTCGAATCTGCTGGTCATTGCCCTGACACTGGCGCTGCCCATCCTGGGCGCCAGCTTCCTGAAAGCCGCGCAGCCGGTCGTCAAAGAGGTCTCCATATCGCCGGAAATCACGGTATTCATGAAGCCTGCCGCAACGCGCAACGCCAGCCAGGATGTGCTCGCCGCCGTGAAAACCAGGCATGGCGACGCCATTGCATCGGCACGCATCGTTACCCGTGAAGAAGCCATGGCCAGCCTCAAACGTAATCCGAACTGGGCCGACGCACTGTCGGTTTTGCCCGAAAACCCATTACCCGACGCCGTGCTGGTTACCCTGAACCAGGTCGAAAACCTGCCCGCCATCACGGCCGCGCTGGTCAAAGACCTTGGCACGTTGCCCGAGGTCCATACCGTCCAGCACGATGCCGCCTGGGTGCAGCGCCTTGCTGCCATTCTGGACTTTGTCACCGTTGGCTTGGGCATGCTGGCGGCCGGGGTTGCGCTGGTGGTACTGGCAACGGTTTTCAATACCGTACGCATGCAGGCGCTTACCCAGCGTGAAGAAATCGCCGTCGCGCGCCTGGTCGGGGCTACAGAATCATTCGTGCGTCGTCCATTTTTATACCTGGGCGCCCTGACCGGCGTACTGGCCAGCCTGCTGGCCATCGCCCTTGCCCAGATCGCACTGCAGCCACTGAACCGGGCGCTGGCCAATCTGGCCGCCAGCTACGGGACTCGCATCGAACTGTCACTACCCGATGGGTTATGGCTGGTCTGGTCGATAGTGGCGGTCGCTCTGCTGGCGGCCTTGTCGGCACGCTGGTCAGTCACACGCAACACCCGCTTTTAGCCAACCATGCACGAACATGCCCCATCCCTTGCCCTGACGGGCAAGCCCAGCCCGGTTGAATCTGGTGGCTCTGTTGATCCTGTTACTCCCGCCACTTTCGCAACCGCAGTGGTACGTTGGCAAAAAACACATGGCCGCCATCACCTGCCCTGGCAGCAAAGTCACGATGCCTACAGGGTCTGGCTGTCGGAAATCATGCTGCAACAAACCCAGGTCAGCACGGTTTTAGGTTACTACGAACGTTTTCTTGCCCGTTTCCCGACCCTCGGCGATCTGGCTCTCGCACGCCAAGACGAAGTCATGCCGTTCTGGGCCGGCCTGGGCTACTACGCACGTGCACGCAACCTGCACCGCTGTGCACAAGCCGTTTATACGCAGTACAACGGCGAATTCCCGCAGGACCCGGAACTGATTGCGCAACTGCCCGGCATTGGCCGATCAACAGCGGGCGCAATTGCGGCTTTCTCATGGAAGGTGCGCACCCCGATCATGGACGGCAACGTCAAGCGTGTGTTTACCCGCTGGTTCGGCATCGAAGGCTACCCTGGCAGCAGCGCGATTGACAAAAAACTCTGGGAACTGGCCCACGACGTGCTGGATGCCGCCCCTGAAACACTGGATATTCGGGCCTACACCCAGGGCCTGATGGATCTGGGGTCGGGCCCCTGTGCGCGCCGAAATCCCTCATGCGATAGCTGCCCCCTGCGCCACGGGTGCCACGCCAAGACGCATAACCTGCAAAACATGCTGCCCACGCCGAAACCTCGGGCCACACAGCCACAACGCCGCTGCCACATGCTGGTGCTGACAAGAGACGCAAACGTGCTGCTTGAACAACGTGGCGACAGCGGAATTTGGGGTGGTCTGCTTTGCCTGCCGCAGTTTGACGATGAACACGCCATGCAACAATGGTGCATCCATCAAGGCATCACGCTGCGCCCGTCGGGCCGCATGGCCGGGCTGCAGCATGTGTTTTCACATTTCAAGCTTGATATCACACCCTGGCACGCCACCACGACCGCTACCGCGCTGGCTGAACCCCGCAC
>JAAYID010000210.1 GCA_012744285.1 Alcaligenaceae bacterium | reverse complement strand
GGCTGGGGGTACCACGACTGTCATGACCTCAAACGCTCGAACCGCCCGGTGCGGACCCGCATGCCGGGTGGTGTGGCAGGGGTGTCTCCTATAATGGAGACCCCCTATGCCGATGTGCGCCATTACAAACGATTCCGCGTTTGCCTCGCTGGTTGCCACCTGAAATGAATACCCCATGCGCACCATCAAACCCTTCGGCCACCTCTGCCACTACTTTTGCCATGCAACTGCCACCCAACACCTTCAAATCCAGTCTGCTGAAACACCACCATCAAACAGGTCTGTTCATGGGCATGAACTCGCCAGTCAGCGCCGAAATTCTGGCCACTTGCGGCTTTGATTTCCTGCTGATCGATGCTGAACACGGCCTGTACGACCTGCCCACACTACAGGCCCAATTGCAGGCCGTGGCCGCCTACCCGGTCCACGGCCTGGTGCGCCCGGTCAGCCACGACCCAGCCCTGATCCGACAGTTATTGGGTATCGGCGTACAAAGCCTGCTGGTCCCGATGGTCAATACGGCGGCCCAGGCACATGCGCTGGTCGATGCCATGCACTACCCGCCACGTGGTTCACGCGGGGTCGGCACCGGGCTTGAGCGCGGTGCACGCTGGAATGCCGCTGACAACTACTTCGACCAGGTTGCCGAACGTTTGTGTCTGGTCGTGCAAATCGAATCCCTCGAAGGTCTGAGCAACCTTGACGCCATTTGTGCCGTCCCCGGTGTTGACGGTGTGTTCATCGGCCCCAATGACCTCGCCGCTGCAATGGGTTACCTGGGTCAGGTGCGTCACCCGACCGTTATCGATACCATCCACTCAACACTGAAACGCATCCGCGCCAGTGGCAAAGCAGCCGGAATTTTTTGCGCCCAACCGGAGCACGCCGGTGACTGGCACAACAGCGGCGCCAGTTTTCTGGCCCTGGGCGCCGATACGGCCCTGTTGCGCAACGCAGCGCTGCAACTGCGCCAACGCGTTGCCCCCTGATCACGTACAGGCAGAAAACGCAAAGCAACAGGCACAGGCCTCACCGTAACAGCAGCAAACCACAACGCGACAACGGCGAACCGCAACACCACGACGACGAACCGTTGACGCCACGCAAACGACGTTGCTTCTGACCGACGAAAAGCACGGTACACGCGTAATTACCACCCCTCCCAACTTTGGCAAGCCAAACAACAGCAACGAGAATAATCGCTTTAATTCCCGGTATTGTCTGACACTTTAAACCTAAAACATGTGTTTTATCGGGAAAGTACCAAGGGTGCTCGGGGGCCGTATTTGAATACTATGCATCAAGGCTCCAAGAAACCAGAAGCGGGCCAAGTGTCATCAACTCTATAGCCATCTGCTACGCACCCGTTCTACGTTCTGTTCCATGGGCCGGTCGTAACGCCGGCACTTAATTATCGGAGGGAAGTATGCGCATTTCAAAACTTGTTGTTTCAGCCCTGATTGCACTGAGCTCGAGTGCCGCAATGGCACAAACTGCCGTACGTTTTGCCCTTGACTGGCGCTTTGAAGGACCGGCAGCACCCTACTTTGTCGCGCTGGACAAGGGGTACTACAAGGCTGAAGGGCTTGATGTCACCATTGATCCGGGCGCCAGCTCCGTCGAACCGATCAATCGCGTCGCCACCGGCACCTACCAAATGGGCTTTGCCGATATCAACTCGCTGGTCAAATACCGCGACAACCCGCAAAACCCGCCCGTCAAAGCCGTCATGATGGTCTATGACACACCGGCCTTCTCCATTGTCACGCTTAAAGACAAAGGAATCAGCAAGCCCAAAGATCTCGAGGGGAAAATCCTGGGTGCGCCGGCCCCCGATGGGGCATACGCCCAATGGCCCATTTTTGTTGCCGCCAACGGCATTGACGCCTCAAAAGTCAAAGTCGAGAACGTCGGTTTCCCCGTGCGCGAACCGATGCTGGCCCAGGGCAAGGTCGATGCCATCACCGGTTTCTGGTTCTCGTCCTACATGAACCTGAAGGCCAACGGCGTCAAAGACGAAGATATCGTCGTGCTGCTCATGCGTGATTACGGCGTCGATCTGTACGGCAACGCCCTGATGGTCAACCCCGACTTTGCCAAGAACAACCCTGAGGCCGTCAAAGGCTTCGTCAAGGCCACCATCAAAGGCATTCAAGAGACCCTCAAAGATCCCGAAGCCGCTATCGACTCCCTGATGAAGCGCAATGCCATCGCCAACCGCGATGTCGAACTGCAGCGCCTCAAGATGTCTCTCGAGCGCAACTTTGTCTCGCCTGATGTCCTCAAGAACGGCTTAGGCAATGTCGACAAGGCCCGCTTTGAAAAAGCCATTGACCAGATTGGCCTGACCTTCAAGTTCACCAACAAACCCAAAGCAGACGACGTGTTCACGGCCGAGTTCCTGCCCCCTGCCGACCAGCGCATGGTCAAGTAACCCTACAAGGAGCCCCCATGACGGAAATGCTGGTTGAACTCGATAATGTATCAATGGCCTACGGCAAAGGCGATGCTGCCGTTCTGGCCATACAAGATGTCACCTTATCCATCCGCAAAGGCGAATTCATTGCCGTCGTCGGCCCTTCGGGCTGCGGCAAAAGTTCGCTCATGAAACTGATCTCCGGCTTGCATGCCCCATTAACCGGCAAACTGGCCGTCGAGGGGAAGCCGGTCAACGGCCCTCTCAAATCAGTCGGCATGGCATTTCAGGCCAGCAATCTGTTGCCCTGGCGCACCTGCGTCGACAACATTTTGCTGCCGCTTGAAATCGTTCGACCGTACCGCAGCAAGATCTCGTCCAACCGGGCCGAGTACAAGCAAAAAGCCGAGACCTTGCTGCATTCCGTCGGGCTCAAGGGGTTCACCGAGAAATTTCCCTGGCAGCTGTCAGGTGGCATGCAACAACGCGCCTCGATTTGCCGGGCGCTTATCCACGAGCCTGAAATCCTCATGCTCGACGAACCTTTTGGTGCACTCGACGCGTTCACGCGTGAAGAGCTGTGGTGCACCCTGCGCGACATCCAGGCCGAACGCAAGGTTACCGTCATGCTGGTTACCCACGATTTGCGTGAGGCCGTTTTCCTGGCCGACACCGTCTATGTCATGTCCGACCGCCCCGGCAAAGTGGTCAAGAAATGCGAAGTCGACATCCCCCGTCCACGCAACCTTGATGTCACTTACACCCAAGAGTTCCAGGACATCGTTCACGAGCTTCGTTCAATGATCGGGGGGAAACACTAAATGCAACGCAACGAGATTCTTCAAAACGTTCTGCCCCCTCTGGCCTTCACCGTCATTCTTTTCGTGGTGTGGGAACTGGTCTGCCAGGTGTTCGCGCTGCCGCTGACGATTTTGCCTGCCCCCACCGACGTATTCGGTGCCTTGTGGCAGTACCGGGTACCGATTGCAGAAAACTCCTGGGTAACACTCTGGACGACCTTGGCCGGTTTTTTTCTGGCCACCATCGGCGGCCTGTTCCTGGGCATTGCCGTAGGCTGGCACAAAAACATTTATTCAGCCATTTACCCGGTGCTGGTCGGCTTCAACTCGGTTCCCAAAGTGGCTGTCGTGCCCATCCTCATCCTCTGGTTTGGCCTGGGCGAGGTACCGGCCATCATTACCGCGTTCCTGATCTCGTTCTTCCCGATTGTGGTCAACGTGGCAACCGGCCTGGCCACGACCAACCCCGAACTTGAAGATGTGTTGCGGGCCTTGGGGGCCTCGAAGCTCGATATCATGCGCAAGGTAGGTATTCCCGGCGCCCTGCCCTACTTTTTCGGTTCGCTGAAAGTCGCCATCACTCTGGCGTTTGTGGGTGCGGTGGTTTCAGAAACCGTCGGTGCCAACAAGGGTATCGGCAAACTGATGCTCGACGCACAAGCCGCCTTCCAGGTACAAATCGTGTTTGCAGGGTTGCTGGTACTGGCATTTCTGGGCATTGTTCTGTACGCTATAACCGCACTGGTTGAAAAGCGTTTTACCGGCTGGGCATTCCGCGGCCAAAACCGTTAGGCCTTGCGGCACAAGGGGGTTGCCACGCGGGCAACGCCCTCACCAGACGCTCCGGGTGCTTAGCGCATCAGGCATAAAAAAGCTGAACCCCATCACAGGGTCCAGCTTTTTTATGCCTGATACGAAAATATATTTAGCCGAAACGACCTGTAATGTAGTCTTCGGTTTCCTTGCGCTGGGGTTTGACGAAAATACTGTCGGTTTCACCAAACTCCATCAATTCGCCCAGGTACATATAGGCAGTGTAATCAGAACAACGGGCCGCCTGCTGCATGTTGTGGGTCACGACGACCACCGTATAGTCACTTTTGAGTTCGGTAATAAGCTCTTCGACTTTGGCGGTTGAAATCGGGTCAAGCGCCGAACACGGTTCGTCAAGCAGCAAGACCTCGGGCTTGATGGCCACCCCTCGGGCAATACACAAACGCTGCTGCTGACCGCCCGACAGACTGTTCCCGCTTTGATGCAGCTTGTCCTTGACCTCGTTCCACAACGCAGCCTTGGTCAACGCCCATTCAACGCGCTCGTCCATTTCACCCTTGCTGAGCTTTTCAAACAAACGTACACCAAACGCGATGTTGTCGTAAATGCTCATGGGAAATGGCGTAGGCTTCTGGAACACCATGCCGATCTTGGCACGAATCAAAGAAATATCCAGCTTCGATGTCAGGATGTCTTGCCCGTCGAGCAGGATCTGGCCCTCGGCCCGCTGGCCGGGATACAGCTCAAACATGCGATTGAAGGTGCGCAACAAGGTTGATTTGCCACAGCCCGATGGGCCAATGAACGCGGTAACCTTGTTTTCCTTGATGGACATATTCACATTACGGATAGCGTGGAACTTGCCGTAATAAAAGTTAAGGTCCTTGACTTCAAGCTTGACGCGATTGTCAGTAGTAGTACTCGTCATGATTTATTTCCGGAAAAGCGCACGCGCAAGAATATTGATACCCAGCACAAACAAGGTGATAAGAACGGCACCCGCCCATGCAAGGTCATTCCAGTCAGAGAACGGGCTGGCCGCAAACTGGAAAATAACCACAGGCAAGTTGGCCATTGGGGCATTCATGTTCCAGGACATGAACTGGTTGTTAAGAGCCGTGAACAGCAAGGGGGCCGTTTCTCCTGAAATACGGGCGACCGCCAGCAGGATACCGGTCACAATGCCCGAACGTGCCGCGCGATAGCAAATGGCATAAATGATCTTCCACTGCGGGCAGCCCAGTGCCGCCGCAGCTTCACGCAGGCTGTTCGGCACCAAAGTCAACATGTTGTCGGTAGAACGGACCACCACCGGAATCACGATGATGGCCAGGGCGCAGGCACCTGCCCAACCCGAATAGTGCCCCACCTGTGCCACGTAAACGGCGTAGATGAACAAGCCCACAATAATCGAGGGCGCAGATAGCAGCACGTCATTCAGGAAACGGGTTGCCGGGGCCAGCCAGCCGCGCTTGCCGTATTCGGCCAGATACGTGCCGGCCAAAATACCAATAGGAGTACCGATCAGGGTTCCGACAGCAGCCATCATGACACTACCGACAATGGCGTTGAGCAAACCACCCACCGCACGAGGCGCCGGAGTGGGCTGAAGGAACAAGTCGATCGACAAGGCACTACCACCCTTGAAAATCAGTGTCCCGATGATCCAGAACAGCCAGAACAGGCCGAACAGCAAGGTGGCCAACGACAAGGCCAGCATCAACTTGTTGATGCGCTGTCGCCGACGATATACCGGGTTGGCCAGGGATACGATGGAATCTGAATTAAACATAGCTTTGTCTCTGCGTGATCGTGACCATATTAGTGGGCAGTGCCTTCGCCCTTGTTGAGGCGCAGCAACATCATTTTTGACAACGCCAGGACGACGGTCGTAATCAGGAACAGAATCAGGCCCAATTCAAGCAGTGCCGACTTCTGCATACCACCCGCCTCGTTGAACTCGTTGGCCAGCGCCGACGCAATGGAATTGGACGGCGAGAAAATGGAACTGGGCAAGTTGTACGAGTTACCAATCACAAAGGTAATGGCCATGGTTTCACCCAGCGCACGGCCCAGACCCAGCATAATGCCGCCGACAACGCCGGTTTTTGTAAACGGCAACACGACCTTCCAGACCACTTCCCAGGTTGTGCCGCCCAGACCGTAGGCAGATTCTTTGAGCAAAGGCGGCACCAATTCAAATACATCGCGCATGACAGCGGCAATGAACGGAATGATCATGATGGACAGCACCAGACCTGCCGTGAACACGCCAATACCGAACGGAGGGCCCGCAAACACCTGGTTCAGAAAGGGAACCGGCTCGAAAAACGAAATGAGGCCCGGCTGAATGTATTCTTGAAAAATGGGCACAAAAACAAACAGCCCCCACATCCCGTAAATAATCGACGGAATGGCTGCCAGCATTTCAATGGCCGTCCCCAGAGGGCGACGCAACCAGGTTGGCGACAATTCGGTCAGGAACATCGCGATCCCGAACGAAACGGGAATGGCAATGACCAGCGCAATAAGCGAGCTGAGCAACGTACCCACGATCGGCACCAAGGCACCGTAACTGTCCTCAACCGGGTTCCAGTCATCGGTCCACAAAAAGCCAAGGCCGTACTTGACGATAGACTCCTGGCTGCCGTAGATCAGGGACACCATGATCGCAGCCAACAAGATAAATACCAGGAAGGCGAAACTTCGTGTCAGGTTCTTGAACACGATGTCCATCAGGCTGCCAGTTTTAGTTGCCATGTCTGTTTCTTTTGCCGGTAGCGCCAGTTGATCAAAGCCCGTTTGATCAAACGACCAGTTAGTACAAATATCTTTACACAATAAAGACGGTGTCGCGCGAACGACACCGTCTGCGGGATCAGTTCAACAGCAAGGC
>JAAYID010000209.1 GCA_012744285.1 Alcaligenaceae bacterium | reverse complement strand
GCCAGTCGATGCTGGCCTGCCTGCTGCGACCCAGCCGCATTGACGGTGCCCGGCATGCAGCGGCCGTGCTGCGGCTGCTGGTGACACGGCTGCGTCAGACCTGGCCGGATGTGAAGATCATCATCCGGGGCGACTCCGGATTCTGTCGTCAGCGTCTGCTGCGTTGGTGCGAACGGGCCAATGTGCAGTACATCATCGGCCTGGCTCGCAACACCCGCCTTCAGGCGCGTGTAAAACTGGCCGAACAGGTACTCGAGCGTGACTACCGACGCACCGGGTCCAAACAGCGCCTGGTCAGCGAATTCATCTATGCGGCCGCCTCCTGGAACTGACCGCGACGCGTACTCACCCGCCTGGAATACGGCGCCCAGGGCGTGAACCCGCGCTTCGTCGTCACCAACATTGCCAGTTCTGAGGCCGATGCGGTACAGCTGTACGACCCGCTGTACTGTGCACGGGGTGAGGCCGAGAACCGAATCAAAGAAGCACAGCTCGACCTGTTCGGCACCCGCGCCAGTTGCCACCGGTTTGCAGCTAACCAATTCCGGCTGCTGCTGGCCGCGCTGGCCTACACCCTGATGCAGCGCCTGCGCGAATTGGCCTTGCGCGGCACAGAACTGGAACGGGCCAGCGCCGCCACCATCCGCGTGCGACTGCTCAAGATCGGGGCGGCCATCGTGCGCAATACCCGGCGCGTTCGAATCCTGTTGGCCTCACACCATCCCTTGCGCCACGTGTTCGCCCACGCGGCACACGCCATGGCCCCGTAGTTCTGAAAAAGTGCTGTCCCCGGCACGCTATAAAGCCATGGGGGTTGGGGCAATTGCGCCTGTGGCATCAAAAAAACACCATCCGCGCCATCATCTTGTCTTCGCTGCGAACGACTCCAGCCAGAGCGGCCGAAAAACGCTCGGATCACTTGGCTGATGAAAAGTCCGGGCTATGCCGAAATTGCCCGCCTCATGGCGGCCAGTGGTGACTGGATCACGCCGTGGTTTGAACCGGGCGTTCCATTCTGGGGGAAGCCGCCGCTGTCGTTCTGGGCTCAGGCGGCTGCGTTTCGCTGGTTGGGTGTCAGTGATTTTGTGCCTCGTTTGCCGTCCTGGCTGGTCACGGCCGCAACGCTGTTGGTGCTGTACCAGATGGCATTGACATGGTTTGATCGTGCGGTTGCCCGACGGGCTGTGCTGGTCTATGCCTCAAGCGCTCTGGTCTTCATTGCGTCGGGCGCGGTCCTGACCGACCCGTATCTGACGTTGGGCACCACCTTGAGCATGGCGGGTGTGGTGATGGCCGGGCGCAGATCCACGGTGTTCTGGCGTTACAGTTTTTTTCTGGGACTGGCCATTGGTTTGCTGGCCAAGGGGCCCCTGGCCCTGGTGCTGGTGGGCGGTGCCGTACTGCCGTGGTTTTTACTGTTTGGTTCGGCCCGTTCGGCCATCAAGAGGTTGCCGTGGGTCACGGGTCTGCTGCTGACCTTGATTCTGGTGCTGCCCTGGTACATTGCTGCTGAACTGAAAACCCCGGGTTTTCTGGATTATTTCCTGATCGGCGAGCACGTTCGCCGTTTTCTTGATCCTGGTTGGGCCGGAGATCGCTATGGAACTGCTCATCAGGCGGCCTATGGCACGATCTGGTACTACTGGCTTCAGGCCACATTTCCGTGGGGGATCTACGCCCTGGTTGTGTTGCTGCTGCAAATGGTCTCCGAATCAAAGCGTCGTACGCTTGGCCGGCAGCTTGGCGATCAACGCGTGGTTTACCTGTTGGGCTGGGTCGTCTTTACGCCGTTGTTTTTCACGATCTCAGGCAACGTTTTGTGGACGTATGTGTTGCCTGCATTGCCTGCATTCAGTGTTCTGGTGGCCTTGACCCTGAAGCGTCCGGGGTCGTCGGGTGTCCGTTATGGGACAGGGTTTCTGGTGTACGTTGCGCCGTTGGTTGCCGCCGTGCTGATGTTCTGGATGCAGGCGGATCCGG
>JAAYID010000208.1 GCA_012744285.1 Alcaligenaceae bacterium | reverse complement strand
CAGCCCGAACTGATCGTTTGTGCGGTTCCGTATTTGCGTGACCGCGATATCCGGCAGGTCGAGCCCGGCGAAAGCCCGGACGACAAAGAGCGCAAATTGCTGGAGGGTATTCGACGACATTACGAAGTCGTCGCGCAGCACGCGGTTGCGGTGCGTGAACAGCTGGGTGTACCGGTGCCCATTGTGGCAACCGGGCATTTATTCACGGCCGGCGGCCAGACGATTGACGGCGATGGCGTGCGGGAGCTTTATGTGGGCTCGCTGGCCCATGTCACCGCGAGTATCTTCCCGTCGAGTTTTGATTATGTGGCACTGGGTCATTTGCATGTCCCGCAAAAGGTGGGCGGTAACGAGTTGATCCGGTATAGCGGCTCACCCCTTCCCATGGGGTTTGGCGAAGCGCGCCAGCAAAAGAGTGTGTGTTTGATTACATTTGACGCCAACGCTAACGCCAACGCCAACGCCAACGAGCCCAGCGTTCAACTGCTTCCCGTCCCGGTTTTTCAGGCGCTGGAACGCGTGCGCGGTGACTGGTCAACAATTGACAATCGCTTGCAGGAACTGGCCAAAACCGGTTCGCCGGTCTGGCTGGAAATCATTTACGAGGGTTCCGACCTGGTGGGTGACTTGCGCGACCAGTTGGACCGTGCCGTTGCCGATACGTCGCTTGAGATCTTGCGCGTCAAGAACAACCGGATTATTGATCGCATGGCCAGTATGGCAGCGCCTGAAGAAACGCTGGATGATTTATCGGTTGACGAGGTCTTCGAGCGCTGTCTGGATGCCCATGACATCCCCGATGACCAGCGACCCGCCTTGCAACAGGCTTACCATCAGGTGGTCAAGTCATTGCATGAAGACGATACCCAGGCCGACTGACGGCAAACCGGCCAGAGCGTAATCATGAGAATTTTGCAGATCCGTTTTTCCAACCTCAATTCGCTGGTGGGCGAATGGCAGGTTGACCTGACTGACCCGGCTTATGTCGCTGATGGCATTTTTGCGATTACCGGGCCTACCGGTGCGGGCAAGACAACGTTGCTGGATGCCATTTGCCTGGCGTTGTACGGGCGAACGCCGCGCCTGAGCAGGTTGACCCAAAGTGCCAACGACATTATGTCGCGTCAGTGTGGCGAGTGCTTTGCCGAGGTGGTGTTCGAGACGGGGGCGGGGCGCTATCGCAGTTACTGGAGCCAGCACCGTGCCCGCAAGAAGCCGGGTGCCGCTTTGCAGGCACCTAAACATGAAATTGCCAGGGCCGATTCCGGAGAAATCCTGGAAGCCAGCTTGCGCTCTACGGGTGACCGCATTGAACGCCTGACCGGTATGGATTTTGACCGTTTTACCCGTTCGATGCTGCTGGCTCAAGGGGGCTTTGCGGCCTTCTTGCAGGCCAGCGCCGACGAGCGGGCGCCGATTCTTGAACAGATCACCGGCACGGAAATCTACAGCCAGATTTCGATACGCACCCATGAGGTCCTGCGTGAGGCGCGTGAATCGCTGGCACTGCTGAAGTCAGAAACGCAGGGCATTATGGTGCTGGATGCCGGGCAGGAAAGCGAGCTGCAGCAGGGGCTGCAGCGGGATCTTGAGCAAGCGCAGTTGGCCAGTGCGGCGCAGGCGCAGACAGGCGCAGCGCTGGGTTGGTTGAGCCGTATTGATGCCTTGAAAACTGAAGTGGCCCGGCTTGAACACGACGAGGTTGTGCTCGGTGCCGAGCGCCTGGCCTTCGAACCCGTGCGTCAGCAGATCGGGCGAGCCCAGGCCGCAGCGGCGCTGGAAGGGCGTTATGCCGCTGTTTGTGCCTTGCGCAAACAACAGGCCGATGACCAAAGCCGTTTGGCCGATGCGCAAGGCCGCTTGCCGTCACTTGAGGCCGTCGCTGCCACGCTGCGCGAGCAGCTGACGCGTACCAGCCAAACGGCACTCGATGCCCGCGCCGCATTCAGGGCGGCCGCGCCGGTGTGGCGTCAAGTACGGGAACTGGATCAACACCTGGCGGCAAGCGCCCGTGATACCGCAGCCATGCAACGGCAGGTCAGCGAGGCCAGTACGCGTTTGGCGGCACTCGATCAGCAGGTAAGCCAGACCCGCGTGCTGCAGGCCAACGTTCAGCAGCAATTGGCTGCGGCTGCAACCTGGCTGCAGGATAACCGTGCTGATGAATGGCTGGTTACGGGCTTGGCCGGGCTTGAAGAACAGGTGCAAGGGCTGCTGGCGCGTGAGCGTGAAGGTGTTCAGAAGGCACAAGAGCACGCACAAGCCCAGGCCAGTATCGATGCGTTAAACAAGGCCGAGCACAACACCCGTCAACACCTGTCCACGGTTCAGGAGGGTCTTGAAACTCTGGCTGGTCAGCGTCGCCAGGTTCAGGATGACCTGGCCGGTGTATTGCAGGGTCGTTTGCTGCGGGAATACCGTGCTGAAAAGGACGGCGTCCTGCGCGAGATGGCGCTGGTTGCCCGGATAGCGGCGCTGGAAACCGAGCGTGCGCGTCTGGAAGCGGGCACACCGTGCCCATTGTGCGGGTCAACAAACCACCCGTTCGCACATGGGCAGGTGCCGGTGCCCGATGCGCTTGAGCAGCGAGTGGCGGCCTTGAACGCTCTGATTACGCGCGCAGAAGACCTCGAGACGCGGGGGGCGGAACTTCAGTCTCAGCATGCGGCTCTGGGTGAGCGTCTGGCCGGTTTGCAGGCGGCCCAGGCCACTGCGGTGGCGCAGTTGCAATCGGCGCAGGCGGCCGTGGCCCGGTTACTGAACGAGCTTGACGTGGTGCAGAACGATATCCGCCAGCGTCGTGAAACGGTGGT
>JAAYID010000207.1 GCA_012744285.1 Alcaligenaceae bacterium | reverse complement strand
GACGGTAGCAACAAGATCTACCGTATCGGGCAGGCGTTCTCGTCGCTGTTCGATCACGCATCGCAGCGCGTGCTGTCGGCCCTGGCTCTGGGCTTCGGCGATGGTGTGAACGGCGCAACGCAACCGCTGCTGCCGTGCGAGTCGCCCACCGCCCTGAGCAACCCCAGGATGGATGTGCTGGCCCCGGTCTGCCGAGCGATCCACGCCAAGCGGCCAGTTGCTATCCGCTACCACTCGATGAGCAGCGGTGAGTCCGAGCGCGTCTTCGTTCCCTTCGCGCTGGTGGACACCGGCCTGCGCTGGCACATCCGGGCATTTGATAGGAAGAGCGGCGAGTTCCGGGACTTCGTCGTCACCCGTATCGAAGCGCCGACGCTGCTCGACGAGGAGCCACAGCCCAACGAGCGCCCGGACAACGACATCCAGTGGACGCGCATCGTCGAGCTGGAGCTGGTTCCCCATCCGCGCCTGGCCCGCCCAGACATCATCCGGATGGACTACGGCATGAAGGAAGGCTCGCTCAAGCTGCGCGTTCGCGCCGCCGTCGCGGGCTACATGCTGCTGCGCTGGAGCGTGGACTGCTCGCCTGACCACCGCATCAAGGAAGAACAGTACCGCCTGGCCTTAAGCGATCCGCTGGCGCTGTACGGCGTCGAGAACGCCAAGCTCGCGCCGGGCTATCAAGCCCCGGCAGCAAAGACATTACGCAAAGGATAAGAACACGATGGCACAGAACGAAACCAGCACGTGTTCTGGGTGCCCAAGGAGGCGCGCTGGTCGCACCTGCAGGCCAACGCCAAGTTGCCCACCATTGGCACGCTGATCGACGACGCGATGCGCGCCATCGAGAAGGATATGCGTGCGGAGATTCAGGCACTGGCTCTACCCAATGAGCGTTCGCCGCATTCAGTGGTAACGGCAAGCATCGGTATTGCCATGAAAACGCCTCACGGACCTTCGAATCTTACCGAGTTGATAGCTCAGGCCGACACGGCTTTGTATCAAGCCAAAAATCAAGGTCGAAACTGCGTTCGATTGGCGTAGGCACTGTGTTGATTATGTCTGTGATGATGACTGTTCAAAGATATCACTACAGCGTTTTAAAACGCATGAGAAGGCTTAAGAGAAGATTTTTCATCTGATCAAAAAATGTTTCCGGCGCGACGACTCGCTGCAGCTCGATGTGGGCCTTGATGCGCTCCTATCATTCGGGCGTTTCGCTCAGCTGGCGCTGAATATCAGCGGCAGCACGCAAGCTGAGCGCTGCGATCGTTAAGGTGGGGTTGGCCGTTCCAACCGTTGGGAAGGCGCCGCCGCCCACGATGAACAGGTTAGCGTGATCGTGACAGCGCAGCTGCGGGTCGACAACCGACGATGCGGGGTCTTTGCCCATGCGGGTGGTGCCTAGAATATGTCCAGCCCCGAAGAACTCAGGTGCGTGGTGAGTTTGGGTTGCTTTGAGCCGGTGAAATAGTTCGCTGTGGAGCTCGCGGGCCCATGCCATGCCCTGTATAACGTAATCGCCAAGACGATAGCTGATGCGTGGCAAAGGAACACCGTACATATCGTGATCGTTTGGGTCCAGACTAACGCGGTTTTCAGGGTCGGGCTCTTGCTCGGTTAATGATGCTACGCGCAGATGACGTGAGGTGGTATCTGCCAGAGCGGCTTCCAGTTCGTGGCCGCTCAGCCCTTGTTCTGCCAGGTGAGCTGCCGTAGTGATGGGTGCACCGGTTGGCCACGACCACCCGTCGTTACCGATTTCGATACGCACGGCGCTATGGATTCTGCGGAACTCACCGTCGCGCAGGTTTTCGATGCCCGAGGTTGATATCGGACCCCGATAAGGATAAACCGGTTCTTTCGTCAATGCCCATGACAACTGTATGGGGTGGTCCATGAGGTTTCGACCTACCTGATCTGACCGATTGGCGATGCCGTTGGGAAAAGCCGCGCTGCGCGAGGCGAGCAAGAGGCGGGGTGTTTCGATGGCATTGCAGGCCACAACAAAAATTTTGGCGTGTATCTTGCCTTCAGAGCGGTCCCAACGCCGGAAAATTAGCGTTGATATCCTCCCGTCTGCGGACGGTTCCAGACGAATGGCCGTTGAGCCGGAAAGCACCGAGGCGCCGGCAGCGGTAGCACGTTTCAGGTGCACGGTGGCGTCGTACTTGGCCTGAATCGGGCACACAGGAATGCAGCTGGAGCTTCCGCAGCAAGCGGCACGTTGATCGTTGAAAATCGAGTTGCGGGCCTGCGGGGTTGGGCTGACCTCGAAACGGCTGCCCTCAAGTGCTTGCGCGACGACTTTGTCGAGCCAGGTGGGTGGAATAGGCGGCATGATGTAAGGGCCGCTGCGTGGCGAGCCCATGGGTTGGCTCGAGTCACCAGCGACACCAAGTTCGTGTTCAGCCTGCAGGTAGTAGGGTTCCAGAGTGTCGTAGGTGATTGGCCAGTCAACGGCGCGACCAAATTTCGTGTTCAGCTGAAAATCAGAAGGAATGAGTCGCGGGCATGATCCCAGCCAATGCCAGGTGGTGCCGCCCAGTACTTTGAGATAGGTGCTTTTGAATAGATCGGGGCCGCTTTGCCGATACCAGTGCGTCAACTGGTCTGTGACCGGATGCATGGCTTCAGCGCGTGGCGGGTAGGCACATTCGGGTACCTTGATCAAAGCCTTGTGAAAAGTCTGGACCGCAGTTGCACGATCGACGACAGCGCCCGCTTCCAGGATGCACACGCGCAGACCTGCCTGAGCAAGGCGTGAGGCTATCAGTGATCCGGCCACGCCCGAGCCAATAATTGCTACGTCGGTAGAAACGGTAGGCATAGCGTGGCATCCTTACGCAACGGGTGGTTGGCCCCAATAGCCGGTTGCTCCGCCGCACCAGCCTGCTGGGTGTAGAAAGGTGCTGTTGCGCCAGCATAGTGCCTGGGTGTAGGTGGCCACCACTGATCCCTTTGCTGTTT
>JAAYID010000206.1 GCA_012744285.1 Alcaligenaceae bacterium | reverse complement strand
GTGTGCTTGTTGGCCGGATTTCTGAAGAAACTTCAGCGCAACTGGAGCTGTGGGGAGATCGTGTGTTGGAGTCGATGACCTTGGACGAGGTCTTTCGTCTTTGAAGCGTTGGTCGGTGGCGTAGCTTTGCCTGATACTGGTTTCAAATTCACCAGTAATAACGAAACTGTGGTGGGCGCCACGAATACAATTGCCGCGGGTGATTCGCTTCTCGATAGCTCTACGCTCGATAACGACGTTCTGAATGTCGCGGTGACGGGAGCTACCGCTCTCGGGACCATCCGCAACATTGAAACTATCAATCTGACGACGTCTGGTGCAACCGGTGCTAGCGCAATTAGCGCAACCGCCGTATCTGGACTGAAAGCTATCAATATTTCCGGTACCGCAGTTGGTAACATTACTTTGAATAACTTTGGTGGCGGGGCCAACACGATCGGTAATTCGGGCGTAACCACAATTGACGCCACCGGTCTCACAACTAACGTCGGTATCGTTGTAAACTCCAGCGCATCTACCGCGACAGCTGGCCTGACGATCAAGGGCGCTTTTGGTGATGATCAAATTACCGGTGGCTTAGGCGCGGATATTATTAATTGAGGCACTGTTGCCGTGGAATACCCATGACCAGGATTTAGCCATGAATCTGGCCGCACTGGAATAATGGGGTAAATGTATCAGTTACGACTAACCACTTGTCATATAAGGGTTATTTCAATCTGCCCAACCTATTCCAGCATATAAAAAGGGATGATGGTTTGGAAAGCTACGGGCCCTCATAGAGGAACCACCCGTACCAGCATACCAGCAAAACACTCAGACAAACCGAACCTCGAGGCGCTTGCCCAAAGCTGCGGCGTATTTTTGCAAGGTGGCAACGGAGGGCGAATGCTTGCCCGTCACCAAGGCGTTTTCAAGACGTGCCACGGCGGGCGCCTGCGTACCCATGCGTTCCGCCAATCGCCGCTCTTTAAGCGGTGTCTTGTCGGTTTTCTTCACGAAACTGCGCAACATGACGATGCACTGGCCAACCAAGGTGCAGAAAAACACCCGGGCAATCCCTTCAGCGCCTCTCATACAAAGGACAACGAACTCGACGCCTCCCTTCACATTTCCTCTGATGTTCGTCGACTGTTGCAGGACCGTCAAGATGCATCGGACTCAGACTGGGTGTTCCCTAACCCGAAAACAGGAAAACCCTACCATTCTTGCCGGAATGCCTGGGTAAGTGCGTGTGAGAAGGCCGGGTTGGCAGGGCTGAGGATGCACGATATGAGGCACACGTTTGCGTCGATGATGCTCGATAACGGCGCTGACATCGTCGATGTGCAGCAGGCGTTGGCGCACACACAGTTGAAAACGACTGCGGTGTATCTGCACCTGACTGAAGCCCGGAAGCGCCTGCATGCTAACGCGACCAGCCAGGCTACAGGGCTCTTCGCCTGAGCCCCCCTTTTTGCCTTGATTCAGCCCCGCCTCTGTGCGGGGCTTTTTTCTTGCCAAGTGTAGTTCATTGAACTACACTTGGCTCATGGACTTTGAATGGGATGACGCAAAAAGTGAAGCGTGCTTAACCGAGCGCGGGTTTGATTTTGCCTACGCTGTGCAGGCATTCCTTGACCCTGGACGGGTCATTCAGCCGGATACCCGGCGTAGCTATGGCGAAGAACGTTTTCAGCTCATGGGCGCTGTACAAGAACGCGTCTTTGTCGTGGTGTACACCCCTAGGGGTGATGTCATCCGCATCATTTCAGCTCGCAAGGCCAACAAACGTGAGGTCATCCACTATGAAAAAAGTACGTATAACAGTTAATCTGTCCGACCCTTCCTCGGTGCCGATGGGGCGCGCTGATCTTGCGCGCATTGATGCCACCACAGAAGAGGATATTGCGCGCCAGGCGGCGGCCGATGATGCTGAAGCCATGCAGGATGCTGCCCGTTTCGCCAAACGTGTGCGCAGGCGGCTGGGGCTGAGCCAGGCGCAGTTTTCTGAACGTATCGACGTGCCTATCGAAACTATCCGCAATTGGGAGCAGGGCAAACGCAGCCCCACCGGGGCAGCCAAGTCATTGTTGAAGATTCTGGACAAGGCGCCTGAGGTCGCGCTGGCTGTGCTGCATTAGGCTCTGTCTTGTTTACCAGAGGCCATCAACAAGGCCGCCTTCGGGCGGGCTTTGTTGCGTATGCAGGTGCCATAAGCTCCTTGTTCCTGCCGAATTCGACTTGTTGGACAAAATACGTAGGTGCGTGAAGAGCAGCGCCGACTGGCTTAATTGATGACGCTCACGCGAAAACTACATGCGTTTGACCCTGAGGCTGACGCCCACGCGCTTTACGCACCACAATTTCAACGTCTCGACCTAAACGATTCAAACACTCGATCATCTTGGCTTCGCTGATACCCCGAAATTGCCCGCGCAAAAGACCCGACAGTTTGGGTTGCGAAATACCCCGGTACCGATTTCGACCAGTAACATCGCGGCGCCGATCAGGTCAACGCCAGGCATCGTTTGCAGCAGAGCAAGCGTAGCGCGTGCGGATTCCAGTTCGGCCAGCAGTCGGGCATCAAAGCGGGCGATGCGGGCCTCGATTTGCTCAATGTGCTGCATCAGTTCATCGAGCACGAAGCAATGACTGGGGGTCAGTTCCCCTTGCAGCGCGTC
>JAAYID010000205.1 GCA_012744285.1 Alcaligenaceae bacterium | reverse complement strand
GTGGTTGACCGCAACTGCCACAAATCAATTCTGCATGCCATTACTATGACCGGCGCCATCCCGGTGTTCTTGCGCCCTACGCGCAATCATCTGGGCATTATCGGCCCGATTCCTCTTGAAGAGTTCGAGCCCGAGTCCATCAAGGCCAAGATCGAGGCCAACCCGTTTGCGCGTGATGTCAAGAACAAGCGGCCGCGCATCATGACCATTACGCAAAGTACCTATGACGGTGTCAGCTACAACGTGGAAATGATCAAGGAAAAACTGGGCTCTGAAATCGATACGCTGCACTTTGATGAAGCCTGGATCCCGCACGCGGCATTCCACGATTACTACAAGGACATGCACGCCATCGGTAAAGATCGTCCGCGCAGTAAGGATGCCATGGTGTTTGCCACACACTCGATTCACAAGTTGCTGGCCGGGTTGTCGCAAGCGTCACAGATTACGGTTCAAGAGCCTGAAAGTCGCAAGCTCGACCGTAACGTGTTCAACGAAGCGTACCTGATGCACACATCAACGTCGCCGCAGTACGCCATTATTGCGTCGTGCGACGTGGCGGCGGCCATGATGGAACCCCCCGGCGGCACCGCATTGGTCGAGGAAAGCATCAACGAAGCCCTGGAATTCCGCCGTGCCATGCGCAAGGTTGAGTCCGAGTTCGGCAAAGATGACTGGTGGTTCAAGGTGTGGGGGCCCAAGCGTCTTGTGCCTGACGGTATTGGCAGTCGTGAAGACTGGATGCTGGAAGCCGATGACGAATGGCACGGCTTTGGCCCGCTGGCCAAGGGCTTCAACATGCTAGACCCGATCAAGGCCACGATTGTCACGCCGGGCCTGGATATCTCGGGCACCTTTGCGGAAACCGGTATTCCTGCAGCGCTGGTATCCAAGTATCTGGCCGAGCACGGTGTGGTCATTGAAAAAACCGGGCTGTATTCGTTCTTCATCATGTTCACCATCGGCATTACCAAGGGCCGCTGGAATACTCTTTTGACCGCGCTTCAGCAGTTCAAGGACGACTACGACCGCAACCATCCGCTGTGGCGCATTTTGCCTGATTTCTGCAAGGAAAATCGTCGCTATGAACGTATGGGGTTGCGTGATCTTTGCCAGGAAATCCACGAGGCGTATCGCAACCACGATGTGGCCCGGCTGACGACGGAAATGTATCTTAGCGACATGGTGCCTGCCATGAAGCCTTCGGATGCCTACGCAAAAATGGCCCACCGCGAGGTCGAGCGTGTTTCCATTGACGAACTGGAGGGCCGTGTTACCGGTGTGTTGCTGACGCCGTATCCGCCCGGTATTCCGTTGCTGATTCCTGGCGAGCGATTCAATGAACGCATCGTCAACTATTTGCAGTTCGTGCGCGAATTCAATTCCCGTTTCCCGGGTTTTGAAACGTATGTGCACGGTTTGGCCGAAGATATTGGTCCTGATGGCCAGCCCCGTTATTACGTTGACTGCCTTCGTGAAGACTAAGCGTGTCTTGTGCTGATTTCGATGTCGCCATCATTGGTGCCGGTGCGGCCGGCATGATGGCGGCGTCGGTGGCAGGGCAGGGCGGCCTGAAGGTTGTCCTGCTCGACCATGCCAGTCGCCTGGCTGAAAAAATCCGTATTTCGGGTGGCGGTCGCTGCAATTTCACCAATACCGGCACCACGCCGGCCAATTTCATCTCCCGTAATCCGCATTTCTCCCGTTCGGCGCTGGCAGGCTATACGCCTGACGATTTCCTCAAGCTGTTGCGTCGCTATCGTGTGGCCTGGCACGAGAAGCATAAGGGGCAATTGTTCTGCGATGATTCCAGTGAGTCCATCATTCAGGTGCTGCGTTGCGAATGCGATCAGGCCAGGGTGTCTTGGCGGATGCCTTGCGAGGTCAAGGAAATCGGCCGTGATGCCGATTTGTTCGTTGTTCGAACAAACTCTGGTGTTGTGCGAACAGCGAACCTGGTGATGGCGACAGGCGGCATGGCGATTCCCCAGCTTGGCGCCACCGATTTTTCGCTCAAGGTGGCTCGCCAGTTTGGCCTGAAAGTGGTTGAGCCACGTCCGGCGCTGGTTCCCCTGTTGTTCGATGCCATGCAGTGGAAGCCGTTTTCCGACCTCAGCGGGGTGGCGTTGAAGGTCAAGGTGGGTACCGGAACGCTCGGGCGTAAGGGAACGGGCGCCGAGTTTTTTGAAGACCTTTTGTTTACGCACCGTGGCCTGTCTGGCCCGGCCATTCTGCAGATATCCAGTTATTGGGAACCCGGCCAGCCTATTGAAATTGATCTGGCGCCCGGGCAACAGCTCGAGCCTGCCTTGCTGGAATTGCGGCCCGGTAATCGTCAGCAGCTGTCTACGGTATTGGCAGGGCTGTGGCCACGTCGTCTGGCGGAGCAGTGGCTGGCGCACACACCGGTATCCATGGGTGATGCAGCCAGTGTGCGTCTGGCCGATGCCTCCAACAAGCTGTTGCACGATCTGGCCCAACGCGTGCACCATTGGACACTTGCTCCTTCGGGTACGGCTGGTTATAAAAAGGCTGAGGTCATGCGTGGCGGGGTTGATACGCACGATCTGAATCAAAAATCCATGCAGGCCAAGGCGGTGTCCGGCTTGTACTTTGTGGGTGAAGCGGTTGATGTCACCGGTTGGCTCGGGGGGTACAACTTCCAGTGGGCCTGGTCTTCCGGTGTCGCCTGTGGTCGGGCGCTGGTTGCAGCCCATCAGGCGGTACCGGCCCGATAAAGCCCTGACGGGCGTATGGAGAAAAGGCGTTATTGTGGCAACGTTGAAGCAAACCGTGTTGTACCAGGCTCACCTCGATGCGGGTGCCCGCATCGTGGATTTTGCCGGTTGGGCCATGCCCGTTTCTTACGGCTCCCAGATCGAAGAGCATCATGCCGTGCGGCGTGACTGCGGCCTGTTCGATGTGTCGCACATGCTGGCGGTTGAGATCACGGGTGATGATTGCATTGCCTGTTTGCGCATCTTGCTGGCCAATGATGTGGCGCGTCTGGGGCATGTGGGTCAGGCCATGTACAGTTGTCTGCTGAATCCTGAAGGCGGGGTGATCGATGACCTGATCATTTACAAGTTGTCCGATACCCGATGGCGGGTCGTACTGAATGCGGCAACCGCTCGTACAGACCTTGAGTGGATGCAGCGCGTTGCGCACGAGGGGCATTTCAGTGTGCATGTGCACGCCTGCGATGACCTTGCCATACTGGCATTACAAGGTCCGCAGGCACACATCAAGCTGGCACAGGTCAGGCCGCAGTGGGGGCCAACCATTGCGCAGCTGGCGTCGTTTCATTGCGTAGCGCTACCCGATGACGTGTTCCTGGCCCGTACCGGGTATACCGGTGAAGACGGGTTCGAAATCACCTTGCCGGCTGATCAGGCCACCGTGTTGTGGGTAGACCTGTTGCGGGCCGGTGTGCAGCCCTGCGGCTTGGGGGCACGCGACACCCTGCGGCTTGAAGCCGGGCTGAATCTGTATGGTCTGGATATGGATGAAAGCGTGAACCCGTTCGAATCGGGGTTGGGCTGGACAGTTTCGTTGCATGACCCTGAGCGCGAGTTCATTGGTCGTGACGCGCTTGAGGTTGCGCCGCGTGAGCGTCATCGTGTTGGCCTCAAGCTGCTCGATCGTGGCGTCATGCGTGCCGGAATGCCCGTGCGTACCCCTTTGGGTGAAGGCGAAGTGACCAGTGGCAGCCAGTCGCCGACTCTGGGCTGTTCGGTTGCATTGGCGCGGGTGCCCGGGGCGTTGGCGGATGGGGCATCGGTGCAAGTCTGTATTCGCGGAAAATGGTTGCCGGCCCAGGTCGTCAAACTGCCTTTTGTAGGGCGCAAGCCGCGTTGAACCGCTGCGTGCTGGCGCACACCTGTTGCATAATGGGGATATAACCGTTGCAGGCTGGCGTAAACTACACCGATTATCTTTTATTGAACAAGAGGCTTGAATGAATCTGCCAAACGATCGTAAATACACGGCATCCCACGAATGGGTAAAAGCCGAAGAAGACCTCTTTCTGGTGGGCATTACCGATAATGCACAAGACCAGCTGGGCGACCTGGTGTTCGTCGGTGACTTCAAGGTGGGGGCCCATCTGAAGGCCGGTGATACTGCGGGTGTGGTCGAATCCGTCAAGGCGGCGTCTGATATTTACGCACCGATTGATGGCGAAATTGTGGCGTTTAACGAGGCGCTCGAAGCTGAGCCGGAACTCATCAACGCATCGGCCTACGACGCCTGGATCTTTAAAATTCGTCCGGTGAATGCCGACGATGTAGACAACCTGCTTGACGCCGAGGGCTATCGGGCGGCACAGTAATTCCGGCGGTGCAGGTATAAGGCGTCAATCATGAACAATCCGGTCGATCCTGTCAGCAGTTTTGCTCAGCGGCACATTGGCCCGACACCCGACGAACAAGCGACGATGCTGTCGGTGCTGGGGGTCGGGAGCCTGGATGACCTGGTCGATCAGGTGGTGCCTGCCGGTATTCGTCATGGCCGGCCCTTAAACCTGCCCGACCCGCTCTCTGAACCACAGGCGCTTGCGAAACTGCGTGCCCTGGCCGGCCAAAACCAGGTCTTTCGCAGCTACATCGGCCAAGGGTATTACGGCACGTTCACGCCCGCCGTCATCCAGCGCAATGTGCTTGAGAATCCGGCGTGGTACACGGCGTACACCCCGTATCAGCCTGAAATCTCCCAGGGGCGGCTGCAGGCTTTGCTGAATTTTCAGACGATGGTGGCCGATCTGTGCGGTATGGATCTGGCCAACGCGTCATTGCTCGACGAGGCCACGGCTGCGGCCGAGGCCATGGGCGTGGCGTGGCGCCAGTCTGATGGTGAAAATCGCAGGTTCTTTGCCTCCCGGCATTGCCATCCGCAAACGTTGGCGGTCTTGGCCACGCATGCCGAGGCACTGGGTATAGAACTTTCCATTGGTGACGAGGCCGACGGTTTGCCTGAATGCTTCGGCGTGTTGTTGCAATACCCCCATTCGCTGGGGGGTGTAGTTGATTACACCGATCTGGTCGCCAGGGCTCACCAAAGGGGTGCCTTGGTGGCAGTGGCTGCCGATCTGCTGGCGCTGGTGGTCTTGAAGGCACCAGGTCATTGGGGGGCCGATCTGGTGGTGGGTTCCAGTCAACGGTTTGGCATTCCCATGGCGTACGGTGGACCGCATGCCGCGTTCATGGCCTGTCGTGAAGCACTGCGACGTCATCTGCCTGGGCGGCTGGTGGGGGTTTCAGTCGACAGCCAGGGGCAGCCGGCTTTGCGTCTGGCCCTGCAAACCCGCGAGCAGCATATCCGGCGTGAAAAGGCCACATCCAATATTTGTACGGCGCAAGTTTTGCTGGCTATCATGGCGGGTATGTATGCCCTTTGGCATGGGCCTGAAGGGTTGCGTGTCATTGCCCGTCGCGTTGCGGGGGCAACCGCCGTGGCGCGGGATGCGCTGACGCGCATGGGCTGGCACATTGCCAATGCCACCAGCTTTGATACGCTCCATGTGACCAGTGGCCTGCAAACCAGTGCATTGGTGTCTCGCGCCCAGGCCAGCCAGATCAATTTGCGTCGGGTATCCGCCGATAGCGTTGCCTTTTCGCTCGACGAAACCGTCGGGCTTTCCGACCTGCGTGATCTGCTTTGTGTGTTTGCCGATGTGTGCGGGCGTGCTGACCAGGCGGCCTGCATTGTTGATGATGCGCTGGCCTCTGTCGATCTTTCCTCGCTGTCTGTCGCACCGGCCGATCAGGCCTTGCCCGCTGATTTGTGTCGTGATACGCCCATACTGACACACCCGGTTTTTTCGTCGATACGTTCCGAAACTGACATGCTGCGTTATCTGCGTATGTTGGCCGACAAAGATCTGGCGCTGGATCGCACCATGATTCCCTTGGGCTCATGCACCATGAAGCTCAACGCCACGACTGAAATGCTGCCCGTTACCTGGCCCGAATTCTCTGGGCTGCATCCTTTCGTGCCCAATGAGCAGGCCAAGGGGTATCGTCAACTGATCGATCAGTTATCGGCATGGTTGTGTGAAATCACCGGTTACGATGCCATCAGTTTGCAGCCTAATTCTGGCGCTCAGGGTGAATATGCCGGTTTGCTGGCGATTCGTGCCTGGCATCGCAGCCGGGGCGACCATCAGCGTACTGTTTGTCTTATTCCGTCTTCGGCGCATGGCACCAATCCAGCATCGGCGCACCTGGCAGGTTTCGAGGTGCGCGTGGTCGCAGCCGATGCGTATGGCAACGTTGATCTTGATGACTTGAAAGGCAAAGTGGCCGAGGCGGACGATCGTCTTGCCGCCATCATGATCACCTACCCGTCCACTCACGGGGTTTTCGAAGAACGCGTCGTCGAGTTGTGTGACATTGTTCATCAGGCCGGTGGGCAAGTGTATCTCGATGGGGCCAACATGAACGCCATGGTGGGCATTGCGCGTCCGGGCTGGTTCGGGGCTGATGTGTCGCATCTGAATTTGCACAAGACTTTTTGTATTCCGCATGGCGGTGGCGGGCCCGGGGTAGGGCCGGTGGCTGTGAAAGCACACCTGGCACCGTGGTTGCCGGGGGAAGCCGGGGCCAGGGGGCCGGGGGTGGCCAATGCACCCGTTAGTGCCGCCCCGTATGGTTCAGCCGGCATCTTGCCTGTTTCCTGGGTGTATATCGCCCTGATGGGTGCGCAGGGCCTGCGTGATGCGACTTGTGTGGCTATTCTGGGTGCCAACTACATTGCTGCCCGGTTGCGTGATCATTATCCGGTCTTGTACACGGGCAGGGGCGGGTGGGTAGCGCACGAATGTATTATTGACCTGCGGCCATTCAAGGAAACGGCAGGCATACACGTCGATGACGTGGCCAAACGCCTCATTGACTACGGCTTTCATGCGCCCACCATGAGCTTTCCGGTACCGGGCACGTTAATGATCGAACCGACAGAGTCGGAAGGTCTGGCTGAACTGGACCGTTTTATTGATGCCCTTATCGCCATCCGTGGCGAAATCGCACGCATCGAGTCAGGTGAGTGGGGGCGCGAAAACAATGTCCTGAAAAATGCGCCGCACACGGCGCCCATGCTGTTGTCCGACCAGTGGTCGGCGCCATATAGCCGCGAGTTGGCAGCCTATCCGGTAGCCTCATTGAGGCCGTCGAAATACTGGTCGCCGGTGGCTCGCGTTGATAACGTCTGGGGTGATCGTCACCTGTTTTGTGCGTGCCCGCCCTGGCCGAGCGATACAGAAGCGTAGCCCCTGTCAGGCCATGCCGCACGAAGGGGTGCGGCCTTTGGCCGACCTGCAGGTGCAGGCGACCGGAGATCAGGGCGTGGTCACGCGCTTGTAGGTCACAAAATCATAGGCGTAACCGTTTTCCTCAGGTTGCGGTACCCGGGATACCTCTTCCCATTGGTCGCAGGCCAGCGGTGGAAAAAACACATCACCGTCAACATCGGCGTGTACTTCAGTGGCAATCAGTTCTGCCACAAAGGGCATGGCATCGGTAAAGATCTGCGCCCCGCCAATAATGCACACGGCGGGTTCGTCCCGGCAGGCGCTCAGGGCGTCGTGCAACGAAGTAAACACTTCGGCACCAGTCGCGGCATAGTTCGGGTCGCGGCTGATCACAATATTGCGCCGGCCCGGCAAGGGTCGACCTAATGATTCCCAGGTCTTGCGCCCCATAACGATGGGTTGGCCCAGCGTATTGCGTTTGAAGTGCTGCAGGTCTGCGGGCAAATGCCAAGGCAGGGTATTGTCCTTGCCAATAACCCGGTTGCGCGAATAGGCCACCACGCACTTGATATGTGGTTTTGGTTGCTGTGCTGCTGCGGTGCCATGAGTGGTGGCGGGTGCGTTGGGCATGGACGTATTCATTCGGGTGTCTTTACTGTCGTGTACGCGATGGCTGAGAACCGGTGGCCCGGTATTGTGCGGGTACCGGATATTTTGTCAGACGGCGACGGGCGCCTTGATGTGCGGGTGACACTGATAGTCAAGAATTTCAAAATCGTCGTATTCGTAGTCAAATAGGCTTTCGGGTCGACGGCGGATGTTCAGGCGCGGATACGGAAACGGCG
>JAAYID010000204.1 GCA_012744285.1 Alcaligenaceae bacterium | reverse complement strand
TCCCGTGGCTGCAAACACCCGACGGGCATTGCCTGCACGAATCTGCCGCGATCATCGAGTACCTGGAAGAAACCCGGGGCGACGCCCCCAGCCTGTTCCCCGTTCATCCGATCGAGCGCGCACGCTGCCGTGAACTGGTTCAGTACCTTGAGCTGTACATCGAACTGCCGGTCCGAGACCTTTACGGCGCGGCATTCTGGGGTGCCACGCTAGAAACCGGACAAGCCGACCGCGCCATCCAGCAGGCCGAAAAAGGCCTGAAATTTCTGGCGCGCCGGGCCTCGTTTGAACCCTGGCTGTGCGGCGACACCTTCATCCAGGCCGATGCCACGGCATGGGCCCACCTGACCACAGTGCAGCGCGCCCTGCACTTCGTCGGTGCCCACGAACTCATGGCCGCCGCCCTGCCCGCCTTGCCTGCCTACCTTGAAAAACTGGCCACCCGCCCCAGCATCGCCCGTGTCATCGATGACATCCGGTTAGAATTGCGCCGACAATCCGGCAAGTCCTGAGTGTTCACCACGAGACAACTATGGCACGTACACGCGCCCTTGATTACGAAGACCGAAAGAAAGACATTTTGCGGGCAGCAGCCCTGCTGTTTGCCCAACAGGGCTACAGCGAAACCCTGCTGGAAGACATTGCCGCCCAATGCGGCATTAAAAAATCATCGCTGTATCACTATCACAGTTCAAAACACGCCATCCTGTATAGCCTGATCACCTGGAAGATCGAAGACCTGGCCTGGAAAATCGACGCAGCTATCGAAGCGGCATCTGCCCCGAAAGAAAAATTTCAGGCCTTCACCACCACCCTGGTCAATGAATACATCCGCGTGCCGGAAGAAATGACGGTGCTGCTGACACAGATGCGCTACCTGAACAAGCCCGCCATGAAGTCGGTCATCCAGATTCAGGAACGCATTATCAATCGCGCCGTCTTGCTGATCCAGTCACTGCGACCTGATATTGAAATCAGCCGCAAAAATGTAACCGCCATGGCCATGCTGTATTTCGGCATGACCAACTGGATTCCGGTCTGGTACAAACCGTCGGGGTCCATAAAACCGGCAGATCTGTCGACCATGATTTCAGAACTGTTCCTGAACGGCATCAGTGCGCCTGATTTCCCTATAATCGGCCATCGTATCTCATGACCGTTTAACCACTATGCCACTCAAAGACCTGCGCAACCTCATTCTATTAAGCATCATCTGGAGTGGCTCTTTTCTGTTCATGCTGTTGTCCATCCGGGAAATTGGTTCGATTCCGATGGTCGAAATCCGTGCCTTTGCCGGTGGCGCCTTCCTGATGGTTCTGGTCATTGTCTTCGGCAAAATGACCAGTCTGGTGCAAAACTACAAGCGCATTGCCGTAGCCGGCCTGTTCAATTCGGCCCTTCCCTTCCTGATGCTGTCCTATGCGGCCTTTCACCTGACCTCGGGCCTGCTGGCCATTCTCAATGCCATGACGCCGCTATTTGGCGGGCTGATTGCACGGGTCTGGCTCAAAGAAAAAATGACACTGCCGCGCATCGGCGGTTTGATATTGGGGTTCATCGGCATTCTGGTGCTGGTATCGGATGACCTGCTGGCTGATACGGGCAGTGGCAGCGCGCATTTCCTGGCCATTCTGGCCGGGCTGGGTGCCCCCCTGTGTTATGCCACGGCCGCGTGCTACACCAGCCTTTACCTGAAGAATGTCGATGCGATGGCCAGCGCCGCCGGCAGTGTGGGTACCACCGCGCTGATTTTCCTGCCTTTCGCCCTGCTGACCTGGCCTGACCCGGCCAATGTCTCGCTTACCGCCTGGGCCTCGGCCATCGCACTGGGCGTGTTATGCACCGGGCTGGCCTATGTCATTTTGTTTCGCCTGCTCGCCAGCGTCGGCCCCACCAAAACCATGACCGTCACCTTTCTGGTACCCCCCATGGGCGTCATGTGGGGCGTAATCTTTCTGGATGAGCCGCTGACCCCGAGCATCATCCTGGGCGCCTGCATCGTACTGGCCGGCACGTTTCTGGCCACCGGGGTCAGGCTGGGGAAAAAAGGCGGGTGATCATCCACCCCCACCCTGATGGCGTCAAACCAACGCGCGCGCCCGCATGGCTTTACCCAGGTTCAGCGCCATGAACACCCCGAATGCAGACAGGACGACTGACACCGTCCAGGTCATGTGCCAGTTACCCGCCAGTGTCGCCACCCAGGCCACAATGGGCGGCCCAATGAACTGGCCGAACGACAGGCACTGCTGCAGCAGCCCGACCGACGTGGATGTCGCCTCACGCGAGGGCGACATCTGCAACGCCAGGAAAAACATATTCCCCGGAACCAGCCCGCCGACCGCTGAAAAAATCAGGGCCATGGTCAGTTGCAGCCAACTGGGCGCACCCACGCCAAACGCAATAATCGTACAGAACGACATGGTGACAAATGCCGTGATGATGAGGTTGTGCGGCTGAAACCCCCGGTGCACCAGACGACCGCCCCCCAGACTGCCCAGCGCATTCGAACCACCGACCAGTGCTGCCATCAGACCCGCCGTTGTGCCCGAAAATCCTTCCGCCACATAAATCGACGGCAGGAAGCCGACGACGGCCATCCACTGGGACGCATAGACCATGGCGCAAAGCGTCACCAGCCAGACATTCTTGCTGGTCAGCGTCTGGCGGACCAGCGCCAGCGCCCTGGGCGCTTTCGACGCAGCCGGGTCATCAGAACCCGCAACACGATAGACCGCGTCAGGAGGTACCTTGCTGTAAATCACCACACCGATGACCGCGGTCAGCAACGCCAGCACCCACCACAACACCTGCCAGCTGGCGACGCTTAGCAGCCACGAACCGAACACCAGGGCCAGAATGGTGGCCAACGGAACATACGCCCCCCACAGCCCCAGTAACCGGCTCAGGTAAGCCGGCTCAACCATACGCCGGATCATTCCCGGGGCCGGCATGACCACCATCAGAAAACCCAGACCTTCAATACCTCGGGACAACAGCAAGGCTGACTTGCTGTCAAACAATGGCCCCACCGCCGAACTGAAGGCCAGCAAGGTCAAGCCGGCCAGCACACAGCGGCGCAAACCGATTTTTTCAGCCATAAGCCCGACCAGCACCCCCAGGGTCATCCCCCCCACCTGCACCAGCGACAGCAAAAAGCCCGATTCCACCAGCGTCATGCCCAACTGGCGCTGCAATTCGGGCAATGCCGGAGGCAGCTTCCAGACATGCAATGCCGCGCAAACACCCGCCAGAAACGTGATGTAAGCAAAACTGTTAGACGCAAGAGGCAAACCGGAAGAACGCGTAGACATGGCAAGACAACCGCTGGATGAGAATGAAAATTCGTAACGTAATGCGAAAACTGCCCGCATTAAAGCACACTGTAAGCACACTGGTGCTATGGTATGCCACTGCTACAGATTTTGTGGCAACCACAAAAACGCGCTCCGAAAGCGGGGCCACCCCCTGAGACAACGCTTCAAACACTTTGCCATGCCACCTCCAACCCCGGCAACCCGCCCCGTTTCCGAAACTGCACCGCGCCCAACAAGCATCCGCAACCAGCTTTTGCTGGTCTTTGCCATCTGCTTCATTTCGATCAACCTGCGCTCAGCCTTGATCAGCGTTGGCCCGGTCGTGGAATCCATCCGGCACAGCCTGAACCTGTCAGGCACCCAGGTGGGCTTGTTGCTGACACTGCCTATTTTATGCTTCGGGGCCTTTGCCCCCTTCGCTCCGAAATTACTGCGCTTTCGCTCGGCCGAGCAACTGGTGACGTTGGCGATGGCCTTGCTGTCGCTGGGCATCATTTTGCGCAGCCTGTCCGGAACCGTGGGGCTGTTTACCGGTACCTTTATTTCAGGTGCCGCCATCAGCGTCGTCATGGTGCTGTTGCCCAGCCTGATCAAAAAGAACTTCCCGTCCCAGGCCGGCGCCATGATGGGCCTGTACTCCACCGCCCTGTGTCTGGGGGCTACCGTCGCAGCCGCCCTGACTGTACCCATCGAATCCATTCCTGGCAGCGACTGGCGCTGGGCATTGGTATTCTGGGACTTGCCGCTGTTCGTCGCCATCGCCCTGTGGCTGCCGTATTCAAAAGCAGGCCAGGCCAACCCCGCCGCCGCATCGGCCAGGCTACCGCGCCTGCGCAGCAGCGCGCTGGCCTGGCAAGTGTCGCTGTTCATGGGGATTCAATCGGCCATTGCCTACTGCGTCTTCGGCTGGCTGCCCGTCATTCTGGTCGACCGCGGCCTGACACCTCTGGCGGCCGGGTTCATGCTGTCCATTTGCATGGGCGTGCAACTGATCACTTCGCTGGCCGCGCCCATCATGGCCAGCCGGGCCAAAGACCAGCGCAGCACCATCGCCCTGATGATTGCATTGTCAGTTACGGGCCTCATGACCACAATTTACGCACCGCTGCAAAGCATGTGGCTGTGGTCCACCATTCTGGGGCTGGGGCTGGGCGGCGTGTTCAGCATGGCCCTTGCCCTGCTGGTATTGCGTTCACCCACCCCGCAAGTGGCGGCCGCGCTGTCGGGCATGTCGCAGGGGGTGGGCTATACCGTGGCCGCCACCGGCCCAGTCATTGTGGGCATGCTGCACGAATTCACCGGCAACTGGCACGCCGTGGCGGTGTTCTACCTGCTGCTGGCCTGCGGCTCACTGATATTCGGCATGGGCGCAGGCCGCAACCTTCACATCACGCCTGACCGAGCGTCTTGAGGGCCACCGCCGGGTCAAGCGCCTGGGCCCGGTCAACCACAACCTGCTCGGCAACCAGGCGCCGGGCCGCCATATGATCCATCGGCACATTAACCGTTTCAACGCAGCTCAGGCGATCTCCATCGAAATAAAGCACCGAAAACTTGCCGCTGGCCGGATCACCCCGCACGGCACGCTCGTGGCCCGCATCGGGTACGCCGGCAATCTGGATACGAATCGCCCCCTGCTCTGACCAGAACCAGGGCATGGCCGTATAGGGTGCCGGATCACCCAGAATGCTGCGCGCCGCACAACGGGCCTGATCATTGGCATTCTGTACCGACTCAAGACGAATCAGCCGACCGAGCGTCGCCGATGGGAACGCGGTACAGTCACCAATGGCATACACATCAGGCTGGCTGGTCTGCATGAACGGATTGACCACCACACCGTTATCACACGCCAGGCCTGCGGCTTGGGCAAGATCAACATTGGGCTCGCTGCCCACTGCAAGAACGACAACATCGGCCGCAAACTGTTTATCACCCACCCAGATACCTGTAACCTTTTCATCGACCACATCAAGGCGATCTGCACGGGCATTCAATTCAATGGTGATGCCATTGGCCTGGTGGGTCTGCAGCAACCAGTCCGAGATTTCGGGTGACACCGAACGGCCCAGCAAACGGTCGGCCGCTTCAAGTACGGTCACATGTTTACCCAGGCCGGCAGCCGTAGCGGCGACCTCAAGGCCGATAAACCCGCCGCCCACCACGACCACGCGACGGGCTGCGGCCACCTGCTCACGCAGGCGCCGGGCGTCAGCAATCGTACGTACCGACGTGACGTTGCCAAAACCGCCATCGAATAACGGCAGCGTGCGCGCCCGCGCCCCGGTCGCCAGAACCAGCGTATCGTATGACAGGCGATCGCCAGAACTTAAAGTGATGGCATGCGCTGCCGGGTCGATTGCACTGACACAGGTATTAACGTGCACATCGATGGTGTTGTCGGCATAAAAACTGGCCGGACGCAGCCAGGCCGGCTGCGGGTCTTCATCTTTCAGCCAGGTTTTTGACAACGGCGGTCGCTGGTAAGGCAAATAACATTCTTCGGTAACCAGCACCACCTGAACGTCTTGCCCGGCTTCGTTGATTGATGCGCAAAACTGGGCCGCCGCGTGCCCGCCACCTACCACCACAATTTTCTTCACGACAAACTTTCCCTTTAGACGAAAACGGGCGATTACGCCCGGTTGATTCGCCAAGCATAACGCATCCAACTGGACGACCCCACCTCGCCCGGCCTATTATCCTTCCTGCCCTGAATCACTCTGCCCATCCCGCCCTCCCCAATGCTCAATGCCTCATCCTTTGACCGTCTCTGGCTTACCGAGGCACTGCGCCTGCAGGAAACGCGCGATGGGCCGCTGGACGATCAGGCAGAACTCCTTCAGGTACGCCAGGCAGGCGGCGATCTTGCCACGCGCGTTCTGAAACGCGCGCAACTGGTGGGTGCGCGCGAAGGGCAACTGGCCCGGTTGCAACACTGGCGTAACGTCGCCCGTCTGGTTGTACTGGCGCTGGCTGCCGTAGCCATCTTTAGCGGCGCAGGCATGGCACTGAGCGCCTTGGGCGACGGCACGCGTCCGGTTAACCTGATGCAAGCGCTGGTGCTCCTGCTCGGGCTCAATACCGTCATGTTTCTGCTCTGGCTGGTTTCGATGGCCTTGCCCTCCACACGTCCCACCGGCCTGGGCGGGATATGGCTTTGGCTGACCACAAAACTGGCGCGCTCGCAGGCACAGCTCTTGCCAGGGCAGGCCCTGCTGTCGATCGCCCAACGATCACGCGCGCTGACCCCGATGCTGGGCAGCCTGACCCATACCCTCTGGAGCCTGGCCCTGATGGCTGCGCTGGCGATGCTGCTTGGCCTACTTTCTGCCCGGCAATACGGTTTTCAGTGGGAAACCACCCTGCTGTCACCCGATTTTTTTACCGCTCTGACGCATCTGCTGGGGGGGCTGCCGTCACTGCTCGGGTTTGAGGTGCCATCACCCGAAGTCATCATGCACAGTGTTACCGGAGCCACGGTGGCATTGCCCCAGGCAGGCCCGATATGGTCGCACTGGCTGATCGGCTGTGTCGTAACCTGGGGGCTGCTGCCACGCCTGCTGGCGTTACTGGGTTGCCTGCTACTGACACGATGGCGGCTGGGCACATTTGCACTGGACCTGAGCCTGCCAGGTCTGGCCGAACTGCGCCCGCGCCTGATGCCCGAGAGCCGGAATACCGGCATTGACGCCCCTGCTCCTGATCAGGCTGGCACCGTACCTGACGACACCAGCAGCACGACGCCACGGCCCGGAGGCCACAATGCGGTTATCGGTCTTGAATTGCCCGATGATGTCAACTGGCCACTGCCCCTCCTGGTCACACTGGGCCAGGACCTTGGCCGCATCGACACCCGCGCTCAGCGCATCGATCTGGAAAACACTCTGACCACCCGACAGTACGACCACCTGGTGGTTGCCTGCGACGGTCGCCAGACGCCAGACCGAGGCATCCTGCTGTATTTGCAGTCACTGTCGCAACTTTGCAAACATTTGCATATCGTCATCCTGCCGTTCGCCGAAAAAGCCCCGACCACGGGCGCGGACCAGGATGCCGGCAGCACACCAGGTAACGGCACTGGCACTGTCCGCCCTCCGGGCACCCGCCCTGGCGCTGCCGACCGCAGCCTGCTCTGGCGGGCCGAGCTCGAACGCACCGGCATGGACCCAACCCGCATTTACGTCGGGCCAGACATGTTTCTGTCCTCTACCCGTCCTCTTCGAAGCACTCCACATGGCAACCCATAACGAACCTCAACTACCTGCCACACCCCTTGAAGTCGCCGTGGTCGGTCACACCAATACCGGGAAAACCTCGCTGCTGCGCACCCTCACCCGCAACCCGGAATTTGGCGAGGTCAACGACAGTCCGGGCACAACGCGCCATGTCGAAGGCATCCAGCTGCTTATCGGCGAAACCCCTGTCATTGAGTTTTTTGATACCCCAGGCATTGAGGATGCCATCGGGCTGGCCGATTACATTGACCGTCTCTGCCCACGCGAAGAGCGACTGGATGCCTGGGAACGGATTGATCGTTTCCTGGACTCGGTTGAAAGCCGTCGCCGGTTCGAGCAGGAAGCCCGTGTGCTGAAAAAAATGCTCGACGTGGATGCCGCCCTTTACGTCATTGACACGCGCGACCCCATGCTCAGCAAGCACAAAGAAGAGCTGGCCACGCTGGCGTCATGCGGTCGGCCCATCCTGCCGGTACTGAACTTCACCCGGCACAAATACCAGCGTGTTGATGAATGGCGTGAAGGCCTGACCCGGCTGGCCATGCACGCCATCGTTGAGTTCGATACTGTGGCCCCACCTCTGGATGGCGAAGATCAGCTGTATGAGCGACTGGCGGTACTGCTGGACCGACATGCCGCCACCCTCAGAACGTTACAGGACAATATCCGAACCCAACGCCAGCAACGCCGCCAGGAGGCCTACCGCCTGCTGGCCGAATTACTGGTTGATGTTGCCGCACTGCGCATCAGCACGCCGGCCAACCCAGCCGCCCTGGAAGAAACCACGCAAGTATTACGTGACCTGGTGCGCCAGCGTGAGCAGCACTGCCTGCAAGCCCTGCTGACGCATTACAACTTTCGTCGTGAAGACTTTCTGCAGCATACGTTGCCGCTGGAGGGCGAGCGCTGGGGCATGGATCTGTTCAGCCCGCAAACCCTCAAGGAAGCCGGCATCGAAGTGGGTAAAGGTGCGGCTGCCGGCGCAGCTGCCGGCTTTACCGTTGACCTGATCACGGCAGGCCTCAGCCTCGGGTCGGGCACCCTGATCGGGGCCGCCGTTGGGGGGGCCTGGCAAGGTCTCGACCGGTTCGGCAAACGCCTGCTGGGCAAATTGCGCGGCTACCAGGAGGTGACAGTGGACAACTCCGTCATCCGCCTTCTGGCCGCACGTCAGACCGCTCTGATTCAGGCGCTGGAACAGCGCGGCCATGCCGCACGTGACCCCATCACCATCGATATTGACCGCGTCGCTGGTTTTCATGACGCGCAATTGCCTGACACCCTGATCGAGACCCGCAGCAATCCGCAATGGTCAACCCTGGGTGACGCGTTTGAACCCTCGGTGCGGCGTCAGCGTTTAATTGAACGACTGGCCCAGACCTTGGGCGAAAGCCAGATCACAGAAGGCCAGATCACATAACGGCAACCCACCTTTGCAGGCCTGCCAGGCGACGCGACTGCGAGTCCTGACGCACGACATGCGACATGCGACATGCGACATGCGACATGCGATCAATATTCTGCAGAGCGT
>JAAYID010000203.1 GCA_012744285.1 Alcaligenaceae bacterium | reverse complement strand
CACACAAATCGGTTATAAACCATCTGCATATTTATCCGTCCGGCGTGATAATTGTTGCGCCGCCGCATTAAAAGAAAGTTCAAAAGTACTACTGGAGGTAATTTCATGCGACTGATTCTTCTCGGTCCCCCCGGTGCTGGCAAAGGCACGCAAGCCACATTCATCACCCAACAATTTGGCATTCCCCAAATTTCAACGGGCGACATGCTGCGCGCGGCCGTCAAGGCTCAAACCCCGCTGGGCATTGAGGCCAAGAAGATCATGGATACCGGCGGTCTGGTTTCGGATGACATTATCATTGGCCTGGTTCGTGATCGCCTGAAAGAAGCCGATTGCCAGAATGGTTACCTGTTTGACGGCTTCCCGCGCACGATTCCCCAGGCAGATGCCCTGAAAGACGCCGGTGTCGATCTTGATTACGTCATCGAGATGGTTGTCGCCGACGAAAACATCATCGAGCGCATGAGCGGTCGACGTGTGCATACGGCCAGCGGCCGCACCTACCACGTGACCTTCAACCCGCCCAAAACACCCGATACCGACGACGTTACCGGTGAGCCCCTGGTGCAACGCGACGATGACCGTGAAGAAACCGTACGTCATCGCTTGTCGGTGTACCAAAGCCAGACACGCCCCTTGGTTGACTACTACCAAAGCTGGGCCGCCACCGGCGATGCCAAAGCACCCAAATTCCGCCAGGTTGAAGGGGTTGGCAGCGTCGAAGATATCCGCAACCGTATTACACAAGCGCTTGAAAGTTAATTCACGAATATCATGCAAATCAAAGATAAAGTATTCATCGTGACCGGCGGGGCCTCGGGCCTGGGTGCCGGTACCGTACGCATGCTCGTTGCCGAAGGTGCCAACGTTGTTCTGGCCGACGTTCAGGATGAACCCGGTCAGGCACTGGCCAAGGAACTGGGGCAAACCTACGTTCATTGCGACGTAACCCAAGAGGCCGATGGCCAGGCTGTTGTTGACGCTGCACGTAAACTGGGCCCGCTGTTTGGCTTGGTCAACTGTGCCGGTATTGCGCCGGCCTCGCGCATTGTAGGTAAAAACGGCCCGCACGCCCTTGACCTCTTCCAGAAAGTCATTATGGTCAACCTGGTGGGCAGCTTCAACATGTCGCGCCTGGCCGCCGCCGCCATGTCGGAAAACACCCCGGAAGCCACCGGCGAGCGTGGCATCCTGATCAATACGGCCTCGGTTGCCGCCTACGACGGCCAGATCGGCCAGGCCGCCTACGCCGCCTCAAAAGCCGGTGTGGTCGGCATGACACTGCCTGTAGCACGCGATCTGTCCAAACTGGGCATCCGTTGCATGACCATCGCCCCCGGCATTTTCGGTACACCCATGGTGTACGGCATGCCCCAGGAAGTGCAAGACTCTCTGGCCGCCAGCATTCCGTTCCCGTCGCGGCTGGGTCGTCCTGAAGACTATGCCAAACTGGTACAGAGCATCATCACCAACGAAATGCTGAACGGGGAAACCATCCGTCTGGATGGCGCTATCCGTATGGCTCCAAAATAAGACGCTGACCAGCCATGGGCTTGTTACGGTCCGCCGCAACAGTCAGCAGCTTTACCCTGCTATCGCGAATCACTGGCCTGATTCGCGATATTTTTATTGCCAGTTCGTTTGGTGCAGGGCCCTTGACTGACGCCTTCTGGGTTGCCTTTCGCATCCCCAACCTGTTGCGACGCCTGTTTGCCGAAGGCGCGTTTTCGCAGGCGTTTGTCCCGATACTTGGGGAAGCCAAAAACCAGGGCACGCCGGAATCCGTACGCCTCTTGCTGGATCGCGTCGCCGCACTGCTGACGGTTGCCCTGATGGCCGTCACGCTGATCGGCATGCTGGCCACGCCTTGGGTCGTCAGCGCCATGGCGAGCGGTTTGCGGGCCGCCAGTCGCCAGACTGAATTTGAAGCCGCCGTCTGGATGACACGACTGATGTTCCCCTACATCATTTGCATGTCACTGGTGGCGTTTGCCTCTGGCGTGCTGAACACCTGGCGACGCTTCGCTGTACCGGCCTTCACGCCGGTCTTGCTGAACATCGCCATGATCGTGGCGTGTATTTTTCTGACACCGTGGTTTGAAACCCCGATTTACGCCCTTTCCGTTGGCGTGATGGTCGGTGGCGTTGCCCAGCTAACGGTGCAATGGGTTGCATTGGCACGACTGGGGCTGACACCCAGGCTGTCATGGGGCATCAAGACGGCCGCACAAGACCCGACCGTTCAACGCGTCATGCGACAGATGCTGCCGGCCATTCTGGGCGTATCGGTTGCCCAGATTTCCCTGCTTATCAATACCAACATCGCCACCTGGCTGACAGCGGGCAGTGTCACCTGGCTGTCGTTCGCCGATCGTCTGATGGAATTTCCGACGGCGTTGCTGGGCATTGCGCTGGGAACGGTCTTGCTGCCCAGCCTGTCGGCGGCGCATGCCGCCAAAAAGACCGATGACTACAGCAACCTGCTGGACTGGGGCCTGCGGCTGGTCATGCTGCTGGGCCTGCCGGCGGCCATGGGGATGGTCCTGCTGTCCGAAGGACTGGTTGCCACACTGTTTCATTATGGGGCCTTCAATGCGTCTGACGTCGAACAAACGCGCCTGGCCGTCATGGCGTATTCGGCCGGGCTGATTGGCCTGCTGGCCATCAAGATCCTGGCACCGGGTTTTTATGCCAAGCAAGACATCAAGACCCCGGTCAAGATCGCGATTGCCGTACTGATACTGACGCAACTGCTCAACCTGGTGTTCGTGCCACTGTTCGCCCATGCCGGGCTGGCGCTGTCGATTGGCCTGGGGGCAACCGTAAACGCTGTGCTGCTGCTGGTATTGCTTTGCCGCCGCGGCGTTTACCGGCCACGCAAGGGCTGGCTGATGTTCATGATTAAAGTCATCCCAGCCCTGGCTGCCTTGGCGGCCGTGCTGCTGGTCGCCAACCAGCAGATCAACTGGATAACCTTCGACAACGTCTTCATCCGGGTGCTCTGGCTGGGCGGCGTACTGGCCACGGCAGGCGTCACCTATTTTTGTGTGCTGTTTATTACCGGATTTCGCCCGCAGCACTTTACAAGAAAAGCCTTGTAAGATAGAATCTTGGTCTTTGCTAATTAAACAGCTGCGGTGGCTTGGCATGTCGTTCATGTAGCCGCCCTGCAGCCTAACTGTAAAACTAATACCACTATGGCTAACACCGCACAAGCTCGCAAACGTGCCCGTCAATCGGTTGCACTTAACAAACATAACTCCAGCCTGCGCTCAATGCTGCGCACGGCCATCAAGCGCGTTCGCCAGGCTATCGAAGCCGGCGACAAAGTTGCTGCCACCGAAGTGCTGCGTAAAACCAGCAGCGTCATCGATCGCGTAGCCGACAAAAACATCATTCACAAGAACAAGGCTGCCCGTCATAAAAGCCGTCTTGCTGCTGCTGTCAAAGCACTTTAATGATTGCAGTCGTTTAATTGGCAAAATTGCCTGGGCCGTGTAAACCACGTGGCCCGCAATAAAAATCGGGGCGCATCGTGCGCCCTGTTTTTTTGCCTGTGCACTGCCTGATACAACCCCTGCTGCCAAAAACACCTAATAAAAAAGCCCGGTTAGTCCGGGCGTTCGGGCGGGGCCTGCCGCTCTTGGGTTTTTAACTGGTTGCTTTTTGCAAAGTCGGCCACGAAAGCCCAGGCCAAAGGTTCAAGATCGCGTAACCTGTGATCAACCACCACACACCTGACACCATCGATATACGTCGGGTAGACATACGGTGAATAGCTGAGTGGACCACCCTTGCTACCCGGGGGACGAAACTGTGACATGACCCCCGCCAGCCTTTCGGCCCAGTCGCTGGGGCGAAACCGCTGACCGGTTTCAGTAACACCAAAAATAATAAGCTGCTGCACGGTTCTGACTGAAGTAAATGTAGCCTTCTATTGTACCGCGTTCCCCCTCTGGCGGCACTCAATGAAAATTGTTTATCATAGCCAGCTTGACTGAACAACTACCAGGGCCAACGATGTCTAATGCAACCCCGCAAGCGGCGCCACTGCGTCACTTCCTGCAGTTCACCGACCTTACCCCCCAGGAAATCCAGTACGTGCTTGATCGCGCCCGCCTGATCAAAGACAAGTTCAAGCGCTACCTGCCACATCACACGCTGCATGACCGCACGCTGGCCATGGTATTCGAGAAGGCCAGCACCCGCACCCGGGTTTCGTTCGAAGCCGGCATGTACCAACTGGGCGGGTCGGTTATCCACCTCACAACCGGTGATTCGCAACTGGGGCGCTCTGAACCCATTGAAGACACCGCGCGCGTGGTGTCGCGCATGGTCGACCTGGTCATGATCCGCACCTTCGAACAAACCCGTATCGAACGTTTTGCCGAACATTCACGGGTCCCTGTCATTAACGGGCTGACCAACGAATTCCACCCTTGCCAGATCCTGGCCGACATCCTGACATTTACAGAGCACCTGGGGCCCATCCAGGGCAAAACAGTGGCCTGGATCGGTGATGCCAACAATATGTCATATACCTGGCTACAGGCCGCTGAACTGATGGGCTTCACCCTGCACGTCTCCACCCCCAAGGGCTACGAGCTTGACCCCGCCCGTATCGGCAACCCGGCCGCAAGTACCCTGCGCATTTTCGACAGCCCGCTTGAAGCCTGCCGTGGCGCGCACCTGGTCACCACAGACGTCTGGACCAGTATGGGTTACGAAGAAGAAAACGAGGCGCGTCGCAAGGCATTTGCCGACTGGTGCGTCGATAGCCGCATGATGGCCGTGGCTGAACCAAACGCCATTTTCATGCATTGCCTGCCCGCCCACCGTGGCGAAGAAGTCACAGCCGACGTCATTGACGGCCCACAAAGCGTCGTCTGGGATGAAGCCGAAAACCGGATGCACGTCCAGAAGGCACTGATGGAGTTCCTGGTGCACGGGCAAATCAAGAACCAGAACTGACGCCTTGACGTTAATCGAGGCAGGCACTTGACGCCCATGATCCGGAAAACGGCCAGCAACCTGAAAACCTGGCCTGGGCCCGGCGACACCAGAAGCCTGTACAACACGGCAAAATTGCAAAAAGCCGCATCCCGTTAAAGATGCGGCTTTTTGCTTTTAATGCGCCGTCAAAATGACACTGCGCCTTATTTATCTTCTTTTTTCGAAACGTCTTGCAGCAAAGGCACGCCATTGTCTTTCGACGACGACAGCAACCCGACTTGCGAATACGTACGCAACTTGTCGCGGGTATCGACAATATCAAGGTTACGCATGGTCAATTGGCCGATACGGTCGCGCGGTGAAAACACGGATTCGCCTTTTTCCATCGTCAGGCGCTCGGGGTGGTACGTGAGATTGGACGATACGGTATTCAAGATAGAGTAATCGTTACCACGACGCAGTTCGAGGGTGACCTCACCGGTAATGGCTGCCGCGACCCAGCGCTGCGCGGCTTCACGCAACATGATGGCCTGCGGGTCAAACCAGCGGCCCTGGTACAACAACCGGCCCAGCTTGCGACCGTTTTCACGGTATTGCTCGATGGTGTCTTCGTTATGAATACCGGTAACCAGACGCTCGTAGGCGATGAACAGCAACGCCATGCCGGGGGCTTCGTAAATGCCACGGCTTTTGGCTTCGATAATGCGATTCTCGATCTGGTCGCTCATGCCCAGACCATGGCGGCCGCCGATAATATTGGCTTCCATCATGAGCTCGACAGCACTGCTGAACGTTTTTCCGTTCAAGGCAACCGGCTGGCCTTCTTCAAAGCGCACGGTCACCTCTTCGGCGTTGACCTGAACATCATCACGCCAGAACGCCACGCCCATGATGGGCTGAACAATCTTGATGCCCGAGTTCAGGAATTCAAGGTCTTTGGCTTCATGGGTGGCACCCAGCATGTTCGAGTCGGTTGAATACGCCTTTTCAGCCGACATCTTGTAGTCAAAACCATGCTGGCGCATGTACTCGGACATTTCGGCCCGGCCACCCAGCTCATCAATGAACGTCTGGTCAAGCCAGGGCTTGTAAATCTTGAGCTCGGGGTTGGTCAACAGACCGTAGCGATAAAAACGCTCGATGTCGTTCCCTTTGTACGTACTGCCATCACCCCAGATATTGACACCGTCTTCGCGCATGGCCGCAACCAGCATGGTACCGGTGACCGCACGTCCGATGGGTGTTGTGTTGAAATAGGTGACGCCGGCGGTTGTCACATGGAATGCGCCCGACTGAAGCGCGGCGATACCCTCGGCAACCAGCTGCGGGCGGCAGTCGATCAGGCGAGATTTTTCTGCACCGTATTCGGTTGCACGACGCGGGATAGCGTCATAATCGGGCTCATCGGGCTGACCCAGGTTGGCGGTATAGGCAAATGGAACAGCACCCTTTTCGCGCATCCACAACAGCGCGGCGCTGGTGTCAAGCCCACCCGAAAATGCAATGCCGACCTTTTGGCCGACCGGAACGTTTTGAAGAATAGTGCTCATTGAATGGCTGCCTGAAACATTGCGATAAAAATGAAATTCTACACCGTAAGGAGGTAACGAACCCCCGACGCGTTCAGGCAGGCAACTGCATATTGAAGCCAGGCAAATCAGAGGGCTGGTCGATATCGGCAAAGATCCCCGTCGAGCTGACGGCAACGGTAGTGATGGTCACCGCATTACCCGCCAGCAAGCCCCGTGCGCCTTCATCACCGTGCAACTGACGCAAACGCAGCAACCAGCCGGGCCCCCAGAGTACCGGGTTACCCGCCCTGCCTTCAAACTGCGGACGCACAACGGCCATGCGGCGAGCCTGAGCATCGTCGAGCTGACGCCACGCCTGCACCAGGTCAAGCACAATGGCAGGTGATACATCGGGCATGTCACCCAGAAGCACCATCAGGGCGGCCTGCGGGTCAATCGATGCGGCCACCCGGACAGATGCCGCCTGCCCTTCCGCGTAGTCGGGGTTGGGCACCACCTGAACCGGCAATCCTTGAAGCGCCGCCCCGACCTGTTCCGACTGATGCCCTGTCACCACATAAACAGGCCCGCAATTGGCCTCCAGCGCCTGTCGCACCACATGGCGCACCAGAGGCTGCCCCTGATAGTCCAACAGCAGTTTGTTGACTGGCCCCATACGCCGGCTCATGCCTCCCGCGAGCACACACAATGTCACCGGCGCCCGAAGGGCCTGGGATGAATCTGTTTCAATACGCATAGAATCTGGTTAGACCTTGATATCCGTTAAGAGAGCCGGGGCCCCGTGAAACGCGTTGGCATCCGCAAACGTCGCAGCCCCCTTATGATGATGACTTACTCGCAAGAATCATCGGCGACAGACCCTGCAGCGATCGGCTCCGGTCGCTTCGCATGGCCAACGTCAATAACAGGACCCAGCCCAATTTTTAAAGCTCTGGTGGATGACCGATCATGATCACGAAAATATCCAATGCAAAATTGCGTGGCCGCGAAGGCCTGTGGTGCATTACCATTATCGACGGAAAAATTGCTTTAATCGATGCACAAACGGGCACACCATCGCCGGCACCACACCAGCCTGCCCCGGACTCAACCCGTAACGCTGTGCCTGTACCACACCAGCCTGCCCCGGATTCAACTCGTAACGCTGTGCCTGCACCACCCCGGCCCACCCCGCATCAGCCCGCTCCGGACCACATCGATGCCGCTGGCGGCCTGGTCATACCGCCCTATGTTGAGCCGCATATCCACCTGGACGCCACCCAGACGGCCGGGCAACCGCGCTGGAACCTTTCGGGCACGCTGTTTGAAGGGATCGCCTGCTGGGCCGAGCGCAAAGCGCTGCTGTCAATCGAGGACGTCAAGCAGCGCGCCTGGAAAACCCTGAAATGGCAAATGGCCCAGGGCATACAGCATGTACGCACACATGTCGATGTATCCGACCCCTCGCTGACTGCCCTGAAAGCCATGCTTGAGGTGCGCCGTGAAATCGCCCCCTGGCTGGACCTTCAGATTGTGGCGTTTCCGCAAGAAGGCATCTTGTCTTACCCCAATGGTGAAGCGCTGCTGGAAGAGGCCCTGAAAATGGGTGCCGACGTGGTCGGCGCCATACCGCACTTCGAATTCACCCGCGAGCTGGGCGTTGAGTCGCTGCACAAAGCCATTGCCCTGGCCATACGCTACGACCGACCCGTCGACGTGCATTGCGATGAAACCGACGACGAACAATCACGCTTTCTGGAAACGCTGGCCATGCTGGCCTGGCGAGAAGGCCTGGGCGAGCGTGTTACCGCCAGCCATACCACGGCCATGCACAGTTACAACGGCGCGTATACATCGCGACTGATGCGCTTGCTGACCCTGTCAAACATCAATTTCGTCTCGAACCCGCTGGTCAACATTCACTTGCAGGGCCGCTTTGATGACTACCCGAAACGGCGCGGCCTGACCCGCGTCAAAGAGTTGCTGGTCAACGGGCTGAATGTGTGCTTTGGCCATGACGATGTATTTGACCCCTGGTACCCGCTGGGTACCGGCAACCTGTTGCAGGTCCTTCACATGGGGCTGCATGTAGCCCAAATGATGGGCTTTGAGCAACTGGATAACGGACTTGACCTGATTACCACCAACAGCGCGCGCACGCTGGGTCTGAACGGTTATGGCATTGAGCCCGGCAACCCTGCAAACCTGCTGGTCCTGCCTGCCGACAGCGGCTTTGATGTGCTGCGAAGACAAGTGCAGGCGCAGTATGTGGTGCGTCAGGGCAAACTGCTGGCCCAAACCCGGCCTGCCCGTACCGAACTGCACCTGAACAGCATGCACGACATTGATTTTCAATAGGGGCAAAAAATCCGGGAGGCAACTCAACCCTGAAAATCAGCCCCATCCTGAAAATGGTCGAGCAATGGGCTTCATCGTTGTGGTTCAGACCCGCAACGCCTCATAGGCCTCGCGGACCACGTCGACGCCATACTGTCGCTCAAGACGCCTGACGGTGAAATGGCCACGCGCCATATCCTGAAAATGGTTGATGAACAAAGTGTTAATGGCAGCGCCACCCGCAGCGCCAATGGCCGGAATGGCTTGCGCCGCTGCCTTCTCAGTCACCTGAACCCCGAACCGCTTGGCCACCTTGGCAACCAGCTTGACCATGAGGGGCGCCCCCTGCTCGGCCAGGCCTTTTTCGGCAATGTATTTGCCGGCTTCGGTCACCGACTGGGCCAGCGCGGCCCGAACCGCAAAATAGCCGCTTTCGGCACTGTCATCCTGTGTCGTTTTGCCCCCAAGGGCAAATACCTCGATACACGCGCGGCGCGTCCCTTCGTCGTTGATCGACTCACCATGGCTGCGGGCAATGTCAGCCACGGAACGCAGCATGATGGTCGTGGACACAGGCAGTTCAATGGCAATGGCCCCCAGCCCAAAGAAACCGCCAACACCGCCAGATACCGCCACGCCCAGCTGATGCCAGCGATTGGATGGCTTGCGGCCAGGCTGATCGCCCAGTGTGTATAACGCTGCATTGGTGGCACGCATCAGGGCCGCCTGCGTCAGGGTACCGATCTGGCGCGTCCAGGACGACGGCAGACGCGCCAGACCTTTTTCAATCGGCATACCGATAACACTGGTAATGCGTGAGGCCAGGCCCGGGTGCTCCAGCAGCTTTTTGGCCTGTTTGAGGGCGTCAAGATCTTCAGGGGCGATCATGGTCGAAGCGCTCTTTCATGTCGGGAACAATGAACAGTAACACTCACCTGAAATAATATGCACGGTAATCGCTGACGTCACTTCAGACGGGTAACCATCACGCTGGCGTCACCCTCATCCGAGGAAACCCAGACGGTATCATCCTGAACATTGATATTCAGGACCATCTTGCGTGCGGCCAAGGCCGTCAGGGCGTTCGTGCCCTCGACATCCAGCATGAACACGCGCAACTTCTGGGCGCGGCCAAGCTTGCCTTCCACACCTTGCCACCACACCGTCGCGTTACGCCCATAGGCAAAAACCACAACATCATCGGCACGCCCGCACGCCTTCAATAGCCGGCGGTCATCCGGCAAACCGGTTTCCACCCATTGGACGATGGCACCGGTAAGGTCTTGCCGCCACAAATCGGGCTCATCCGTTTCCGACAAACCGCGCGTAAACGCCAGCGTGCCGGTGTCGTCGGCCAGCAAGGCGAACGCCAGCAAACGCACCATCAGGCGCTCATCGGTTTCAGACGGATGACGCGCAACCGTCAGGGCGTGGCTGGCGTAATAGCCACGGTCGTTATCAGCAATATTGAGATCGGCTTTGTATACCGTTGAACGCAGGGCCATGGGAACCAGAGGTTAGTTTTGAAACACGGGCTGCACATGCAGGCGGCCGATTTTACATCCGATCGCTGTCACGCCTGGCCACCAGCCCATGCCGCTGCTGAACCGGCAAAGCTGTCTTGAGCGACACAACCACAGGCAAAAGTTTGTAAAACGTAAGGCAAGGGACACTTCATTTGTATTATTTAGTAAGTATGCTGGTGTTATGGGCCCCAACCCCCCATAGTGTTCGAGGGGACACTTTTTCCCTTCTAACTAGGATTTACATTGAAAACAGAAATCGGTATTGTGAAATGGTTCAACAACGACAAAGGGTTCGGCTTCATCATGCCTGAATCCGGTGGTAAGGACCTTTTCGCACACTTCAGCGAAATTCAAGGCTCTGGCCACAAATCTCTCGAAGAGAACCAGCGCGTTTCTTTCGTTGCCACGCAGGGCCAGAAAGGCCCGCAGGCATCGAACATCCAGATTCTTTAATTGCCACGCCTGCCCTGAAGGGCAGGTTGTCGTAGCGATCTAAAGACAAGGCCGAACCCCGTGAAACACAGGGTTCGGCCTTTTTCAATGCGGCATGCCGCGAGGCGCTACCGGTTTACTTGGGCATGACCACCGAATCGATGACGTGAATGACGCCATTGTCGGCCATTACATCAGTCTGTACCACGGTGGCACCGTCAACCATAACCTTGCCGTCTTTGGTGGTGATGGTCAATGAGCTGCTTTCTACTGTGGCAACGTCACCGGGTTTGACATCTTGCGCCAGCACCTTGCCTGGCACGACGTGGTAAGTCAGCACTTTGGTCAGCGCCGCTTTGTCTTTCAGCAAGGCAACAAGGACCGTACCGTGTCGTACACTTATGAACTGAATATTCCTGCCACACTCACGCCTGTCGACCATGCCATCCCCAATCAAGACCGTCATTCCGCTTTACGCTTCGCTGGTCATGATCTGGGCACTGACGCCGCTGGCCATTGTCTGGAGTGTGGCCGACATCCCGGCCATGTGGGCACTGGTACTGCGCTTTTGCATCGCGGCCCCACTGATTGCGATAGTGATGGCCGTATTGCGCATCAGGTTGCCTTTGAACCGCACCGCGCTCCATAGTTACGTGGCCGGCTCATTCAATCTGATTGTTTCCCAGACGTTCACTTATCTGGCAACCAGCTACCTGTCGTCGGGCATGATTGCCCTGCTGTTTGGCTTTGCGCCGATCATGGCCGGTGTGATTGCCTTCATGCTGTACCGGCAACGACTTTCCGGCATTCAATGGCTGGGGATGCTGGTAGCGCTGGGTGGCCTGTATCTCAATACCATGACCGGTCAGGATGCCGGGATTGAGCCCATCGGCCTGCTGTTCATGTTTTTTGCGATCCTGACGTACACCGTATCGATTTTCTGGGTGAAGCATGTCAACGCCAAAGTTGCCCCATTGGCGCAGGCATCCGGATCAATCTTTATTTCTGTCGTTATCGCACTGACCTACATCCCGTTTATCTGGTCAGATCTGCCCGCATCACTACCCGGGGCACAGTCATTACTCGCCATCAGCTATCTGGTGCTGGCGTCATCGATCATTGCCATGTTTTGTTACTTCAACCTGATGCAAAAAGTCTCACCGACCACTCTGTCACTGGCTACAGTGATTACACCGGTGCTGGCCATCAGTTTTGGCATCTTGCTGAACAACGAACCGTTCCGCATCACCATGGTGATCGGTACCGGGCTGGTTATTGGCGGGCTGTTACTGTACTTTTACCGCGACTTGAAACACATGATGAGCAATGCCGCCACACCGGACAGCCAAAAATAGCGGCATAATCACAAGCATTGCAACAGCACAGCCCGGTGACCATGCCGCTTATCAAGAAGGGAAACACCATGCCCTCATCGTCTGCCGAAAACACCGTACCAAAATCGCAGCACTCGTCAGTTGCCCCCCCCGATGGCTGGAAAGAAAAACTGCTGTTCGCGCAGGCGTTTTTAAGAAATCCGCTGGATGTTGGTGCCATCATGCCCTCCGGGCTCGCGTTGGCACGCGCCATCACCGCTGGTTTGGTACCTGGCGCAGGCAAAGTGCTGGAGCTCGGTACCGGAACCGGCGTGTTCACCCAGCAAATGCTGGCAATGGGGTTTGACCCGACCGATCTGATTCTGGTTGAGCAAAACCCGGGACTGGCAACGAATCTGCGCAAACGTTTTCCCGGCTCAACTGTCTTGCAGACCTCTGCCCAGGCACTGGACGTTCACCACAACCCGATGCTGTCCGATGTCACCGCAACGGTATGTGGTTTACCGCTGCGCAACATGCGCGATCATGAGCACCGACAACTGCTGGAAGCCACCTTTAAGGCCATGCGGCCCGACGGCAACCTGTATTTGTTCACTTATGGCCTGAAATGCCCTATTGCCCGCTCGACACTTGATGCGCACCACCTGGGCAGCGCGCTTAAAAAAGTCGTTATCAAGAATGTGCCACCGGCTGCGGTCTACTGTATTTCACGCAGAGCAGAGCCGGAACCCGGCAACTGAACACTATCAGGCTAACAGCTGCAACGGCCGATGACCGGTTGATGCTGCCACGTAGCCCTCACCGGACAACTTGAAAACGGCAACGGCATTCACCAGATCGTGTGCCTGCGCCATCTTCAGGTTGAAAAAGTTCATTGTTGGCTCAAGAGAGAGAGGAGGTGCGTAGCCTACTCCTAAAAGCTGGCAAATTTCACCTTTGAAGAGCCCCGTTTCTTTAACTGTCAACAATGTGCAACAGATCGGGCAATACGTATCAACACGATGGACTAAGACATCTGGGGGAATAGCCCAAAAAATCCAACGTCGCTAAACTGCGCCGGTGAAAAATCAACGTGTCTGCGCCGGTGAAAAATCAACGTGTCTGCGCTGGTGAAAAATCAACGTATCAACCGGAGGTATGCCGCAACATAGGGTTCGTTACTTGTGTCGTTGAATTTGACTATTCAATGGTGACCCCGTGGGCATTGGCATAAAACACTATGGAAAAGAACTGGATTTTGATCGCCAACGCTGAACATGCGCACTGTTTCGAGCGCCAGGAACCTGATCACTCGCTGAGTCGACTCATTGACTTCGAGCACCCTCGCACGGATCAATCCAGCCGGGCAGGCAAAGCCGACCCGACCGGTGATGCCGGCAAAGGGCATGGCCGCACGGCGCATGCCGGTACGCAATTTGAACCGCATACCGAAGCGCGTGCAAAAGAGCGCGCCATTTTTGCCCGCCAGATTGCAGACTACCTTAATGAAGCGGTCGCCACACAACGGTGCACTTCGCTGGTGCTGATTGCGACAAGCTCGATGCTGGGAGAGCTCAGGGCTTGCCTTGGCGAAACCAGCAACGCACGGGTCAGGGCCAGTGTGGCGAAAGACCTGACCCATTACATCGGGCCGGAACTGGAGCGACGGGTAAACGAGGTCTTGCAGTTGCCTAACGGGCACCAGCCAAAGTGATCCGGTTTTAGCTGGCCCAACCTTGGTATTAACGCGACTCGGTAATCGAGTAGTCTCTTACCCGGTTTTTTTCAAAGAAAATATCCAGCGAGCGTCTGCGTTTGGCTGCGTTGGCAGCAGTAGAGGCGCCGAACACCGGGATGAAGCTGGTTGCAGTATCAATCAGGCTGTTGTTCAGTTCATCAATAGAATACGACCAGTAAGTTGGGCCATCGGGACCATCCTGGGTGTATTCCGGATTACCGTAAACAGCACGAATGTCTTGTGGTGTTGAAACCCCGATTTTAATGTTTTGTTTCAGTCCGGCAGCGCTGTATTTGTCGGTGCCCTGCGATGTGCCCATGGTTTCACATGCTGTCAACGACAGACAGACGATTGCAGCACTAAATATCTTTTTCCACATAACGATACGTCTCATCAAAAACTATAGAAAAGCCCTCTGGGCCAAGATACAAGGGTTGTCAGCAGGAACTCATCCCGGTTTGACAGCTTGGCTATGAAAAGTACCACAATTGGGCATGACCCAGACCGAATAACGAAGGCCACAACGTGACAAAGAATTACCGTTTTCCATGAACGGGTGGGTACTTGTACTTACGCAGTATCCGTTTCACCATCAGCCGCAGGCTGGCGCGTACGCTTTCACGTTTTGACCAATCCACGGTGATGTTTTTGCGAAGATTTTCGGTCAGTTCGTGGGCTATTTTCTTCAAGGTTTCATCGAACGGTAACCCATGATGAGCCATCGACAAGCGCATGACCTCGGCTTGCTTGATGGCGCGTTGTGTCGCATCCTGTACAGCAGTCACGACGAAAACCTGACAAGAATCCCCCACCACACTAAGATAGAACCCGTGTAATGAGCAGGATAGTTCCGGCAAACCGGAAACTATCACCACAAAAAGCACTTTGGCTGATATAGTTCCGACATATCTGAACAATGAATCGGGCAGACCCTTTCTGCCTAATAATTTCGGGATATCGGAACTATGGCACGAAAACTCCCCCACTTCGATCAGACACTTAGCCCTCGTATACGTGACATAGAGGAGTTGGGAACTCTCATCCGAAACCGCCGAGCCGAAAGTTCGACACGTATCGACGATACCGCCGATATGGTGGGCGTGTCCAAGGATGTTCTGTCCCGCCTGGAGAACGGGAAGCCGATTGGCACTGACAAGCTGTTGACAATTCTGAAAGGGATGGGGCTTGATGTGCTTATTGTCGACAGGCATACCGCTCAGCGAGTCCTGCGCGAACTCGAAACGTCCGCTACGGCATGAATCATGGGTTGCACATGATAAAATCGCTCACGCTGCATGTTCACTGTCAAGGTCATCCCGTTGGCCGGCTGGAATTTGAGCCCAAGGCCAATGCGTTCTCTTTCAGTTATGGCGCCGCTGCGTCGACCTATCTCCAATAAGGAGCTCTCCTCACGAATCCGGGACCGTGAAACCACCCCTTTTCCGGTCTGGGAT
>JAAYID010000202.1 GCA_012744285.1 Alcaligenaceae bacterium | reverse complement strand
GGCTTTGCCAGCGGGCATCGCCGGCAAATACGTTGGCATACCCGGCAGTGAACATGTCGGTTGAGATGGTGGCGTCAATGACAGCCTGGACCTCGGCAGTCGAGGGCCACAGGTCTTTCAGGTAGACCTCGTTACCGTCGGAGCCCTTGCCCAGGGGTTCGTTGTACAGATCAATGTTCATGGTGCCGGCCAGGGCGTAGGCGACCACCAGCGGCGGCGACATCAGGTAATTCATTTTCACTTCGGGGTGGATGCGGCCTTCGAAGTTGCGGTTGCCCGACAAGACAGACACCACGGTCAGGTCGTGCTCGTGAATGGCCTGGCTGACTTCCGGGATCAATGGCCCGGAGTTGCCGATGCAGGTGGTGCAGCCATAGCCGACCAGGTTGAAGCCCAGGGCATCCATGTAGGGGGTCAGCCCGGCACGTTCGTAGTAATCGGTGACGACGCGCGACCCGGGGGCCAGGCTGGTTTTGACCCAGGGCTTGCGCGACAGGCCTTTTTCGACCGCTTTTTTGGCCAGCAGCGCGGCGGCGATCATCACGGCCGGGTTCGAGGTGTTGGTGCACGACGTGATGGCAGCGATGACCACGGCCCCATGGTCAGGCAGGCCGGGCGAGGCGGGTTTGCCATGGCTGGCTTTGGCGCCCAGGTAAGAGGGTAGCGCAGACTCAAAGGCATGCTTGGCGGCGGTCAGGGCGATACGGTCTTGCGGGCGCTTTGGCCCGGCAATCGAGGGTACGACCGTACTCAGGTCAAGCTCAAGGCGTTCTGAATAGCGGGGTTCGGCGGCCGGGTCGTGCCACAGACCCTGGGCCTGGGCATACGCTTTGACCAGGTCAATCTGGGCCTGCGGGCGGCCGGTTAGCGCCATGTAGCGCAGGGTTTCGTCATCGATCGGGAAAATGGCAACGGTTGAGCCGTATTCCGGGCTCATGTTGCCAATGGTGGCCCGGTTGGCCAGCGGCACAGCCGATACACCGGGGCCGTAGAATTCGACAAACTTGCCGACCACCCCATGCTTGCGCAGCATGTCGGTGATGGTCAGAACCAGGTCAGTGGCGGTAGTGCCTTCAGGCAGGGCCCCCGTCAGTTTGAAGCCCACCACTTTCGGGATGAGCATGGAAATCGGCTGACCCAGCATGGCCGCCTCGGCTTCAATACCGCCAACCCCCCAGGCGACAATGCCCAGGCCGTTAACCATGGGGGTGTGGGAATCGGTGCCCACGCAGGTATCAGGGTAGGCCTGTTTGACACCGTCGCTGTCTTTGGTGAAGACCACGCGCGACAGGTGTTCAAGGTTGACCTGGTGGACAATGCCTGTGCCCGGCGGCACGACCTTGAAGTTTTCAAAGGCTTCCTGGCCCCAGCGCAGGAACTGGTAGCGTTCTACGTTACGCTGGTATTCGATGTCGACGTTTTGTGCGAAGGCGGTTTTTTGCCCGAATACATCGACAATGACCGAGTGGTCGATAACCAGCTCAACCGGGGCCAGAGGGTTGATTCTGGCCGGGTCGCCACCCAGTGCCTGTACGGCTTCCCGCATGGTGGCCAGATCAACCACGGCGGGTACACCGGTGAAGTCTTGCAGCACGACGCGGGCAGGGGTAAAGGCGATCTCTTTATCGGGTTCTGCCGCCGGGTTCCAGCCAGCCAACGCACGGATGTCGTCGGCGGTAACGTCGGCGCCATCTTCGGTGCGCAGCAGGTTTTCAAGCAGTATTTTCAGGCTGTAGGGCAGGCTGGCAACGTCAAGCCCCTGGCCTTTTACCGCATCAAGCCGGTAGATTTCGTACGATTCGTTGCCGACGGGCAGGGTATGGCGGGCGCCAAAACTGTTGATGGTGCTCATGACGTGTCTCCGGGTGGTGAAACTAGATTGCTGTTAGGCAGTGTCTGGTTATCTTACCCTCGCACGCCTGGGCGGGCTACCTTGCGTTTGACCAGGCCACGACAGGCTCGGCCAGCGCTTCGTGATAGCGCGTTACATAGTTATCGAAGGATTCCGTATCGCTGTTTTCAATTTCGACCTGGTCGGCCAATGACTCTGCCGCCAGATGCTGGAAGCGCGTCAGTGTTTCGGCCGGCAGGGGTTGCGCCAGTAACGCCTGATGATGGGCCTGGCTTTGCTGCAGGGTGAAGGCGTGAAAGCTTTGACCGGTTTCGCGCAGCTGGCCCAGCAACTGCGCCGACGGCGTCAGGCCGGTGTCGTTAACCTTCGTCTGTTGCACCGCCAGGGCCCGCGTGTGCAGGTCGGTGCCATAAGCCGAATCGAGCAGTTCGGCATAGGGCGCGATGCGTTCAACCAGCTCTTGCCCCCAGTCGCGCAGGCTGACGGGCTGGTTTTGTCGCATCAGTATCAGGCCGGGTTCACGGCCGCGCTTGGCGACCAGACCGAAGTTGTCACTGCTGTCGCGGCAAAAGCCGTTGTTGGCGAACATCGGGCTGTCTTCAGAAGCACAGAACAGCAGGAAAGCATCCATGAAAGCACTGGTGGTTTCTGAAATGCCAATCGGGCAGAACGGGTCGATATCAAGACAGCGCACTTCGATGTACTGAATGCCGCGCGCGGCCAGCGCAGTCGAGGGCCGTTCGCCGCGTTCGACGGTGCGCTTGGGGCGGATGCTGGAGTAATACTCGTTTTCGATCTGCAGCAGGTTGGTATTGAGCTGGATCCATTCGCCATTGCGATGGGTGCCAATGGCTTCATAGGCGGGGAAGGGTGTGGTTACCGCCCCGTGCAGTCGCTTCAGGAAGGTTTCTATGTCGTTGTAGCAAAGTTCCAGTTCAGACTGGGCCTTGTTCTGATAACCCAGGTCGCTCATGCGCAGGCTGGTCGCATGGGGCAGGTACAGGGT
>JAAYID010000201.1 GCA_012744285.1 Alcaligenaceae bacterium | reverse complement strand
CATCTTGGCAAAGGCCAGTGTGACCATGATGAAATACACACCTTTGGTGCGCAATACCAGCGCGCCGGTGACCAGGGCATACACCATGGCACAGCCGATAGCGGCAGGCACCAGCCACAGCATGTTGCCTGCGACATATTCAGGGGATAACAGCGTGACGGCATACGCCGAAATGCCGAAAAAAGCGGCGTGGCCCATGCTGACCAAGCCAGTACAGCCCACCAGCAATTGCAAACTGAGCGCAAACAGCGCGTAAATCATGATCTTGACGACCAGAGCGGTGTAGTAATCGGTGGTGACCATGGGCAGTAATGCGACCAGCACCACCAGTACCAGCACCAGAATGTTACGGAATGAGCGTTGCATACTTCGTCAGCCTTGCTTGAAGAGCCCTTCGGGCTTGAAAAGGAGGATGGCCGCCATCATGACGTAGACCAGGACGCCCGCAGCCTGCGGGAACAGAATCTGGCCAAAGGTATCGACAAAACCGATCAGCATGGCGGCAATGAATGCACCCTTGATCGAACCGATACCGCCAATGACAACCACGACGAAGCAGATAATGATGATGGCATTGCCCATGCCGGGGTATACCGACGATACCGGTGCGGCAATGGCGCCCGCCAGAGCGGCCAGGGCGACCCCCAGCGCGAACACAATACGAAACAGCCGGTTGATGTCGATACCGAGCGAATTGATCATTTCACGGTTGCTGGCGCCGGCACGGATCATCATGCCCAGGCGGGTGCGCGACAGCAGCCAGTACATCAGGACAGCCACCACAATACAGACGGCCGAGATGAACAGGCGATAGGTCGGGTAGGTCATGACATCGCTGAGCGGAACGGTGCCGCTGAGCCAGGCAGGCGCTGAAACACCATGCACGTCGTTGTCGATGATGATACTGCGCAGTTCTTCAAACACCAGAATCAGTCCGTAGGTCATGAGCACCTGTTGAAGGTGTTCACGGTGGTACAGGTAACTGTAGAACGCCCATTCGAGAAAATAGCCCAGCAGTGCGGCCAACAGAATGCAGGCCAGCACTGTGGCCAGGAACCCCCCGCCCAGATACTGCGAGACCAGGGGTTCAAGGGCGAAGGCCATGTAGGCCCCGATCATGTAAAAACTGCCGTGTGCCAGATTGATGATGCCCATGATGCCGAAAATGAGCGTCAACCCACTGGCAACCAGAAACAGCAATAAGCCGTACTGTATGGCGTTAAGGCACTGAATTAAAAATATGACCGGGTCCACAAGGCCTCCTCAGGTGTTGCCTGTTTTATTGTTGGTTTTGTTGGTGTTACTGGATCTTGCAGCCAACGGACGGGTCAGCCAGTGCCGGGACGGCAACCTTGACCAGAACGTTGTCTTCACCCTTGACCTGACGCAGGTACATGTCTTGCACGGGGTTGCCCGATTTGGACAGGGTGAACTTGCCGCGAGGGCTGTCGATGGTGGCGTTGCGAATCGCTTCACGCATGGCGTCTTTTTTGGAGACATCGCCGCCAACGGCTTTCAGGCCGGCGTCAAGCATTTGTGCCGCGTCGTAGCCCTGAACGGCATACACATCGGGCGGCAGCTTGGGGAAATTTTTCCGGTAGTTTTCGCGGAAGGCGTTGTCGCGTTCAGTGTTCAGGTTGTCGGCATAGTGCAGTGCTGTCAACAAGCCTTGTGCCGATTCACCCTGGGCTTTCAGGGTACCGTCGGTCAGGAAGCCGGCGCCAACCAGTTCGATGTCTTTGTTCAGGCCCGCAGCAGCGTAATCTTGTGTGAACTTGACGGCACCGCCACCGGCAAAGAAGGTGTAGACCACATCGGGTTTAAGCGCAGCGATTTCGGTCAGCAGGGGCTGGAATTCAACCTGGGGGAAGGGCAGGGCCAGGTGTTTGACGACTTTGCCGCCGGCTTTTTCAAACGCTTCTTTGAAGCCGTCGGTGGATTCTTTACCGGCCGCGTAGTTCCATGAAATGGTGACTGCGTTTTTGTGGCCTTTTTCAGCGGCGGCGACACCCATGGCATAGCCGGGTTGCCAGTTCGAGAACGACGAACGGAACACGTTCTTGCTGCACAGCGGGCCGGTCAGGGCGCCGGCACCGGCGTTCGGGATGATCAGGGTGGTGTCGGCTTCGGTAGCCGCCTTGGCCAGCGCCATGGCCACGCCCGAGTGAACCGTACCAACCAGGATGTCGACCTGGTCACGCTTGATCAGGCGGTTGGCGTTGTCAGGGCCTTTGGAGGGGTTGGATTCATCGTCAACACGGAAGTAGGTCACTTCCTGACCGGCCAGCTTGCCGCCCTGTTCTTGCACATACAGTTTGAAGCCGTTTTCAATGGCTTCGCCCAGCTGGGCATAGGTGCCGCTGTAAGGCAGCATGAAGCCGACTTTGACTTCTGCGGCAGCAGAGCCCGCGCCAAAAGCCATGGCAATGGCCAGGGCGGTACCGGTTAATGCTTTTTTCATCTTGTCTACTCCTTGGTGTTGTGAAAAAAAGTACTGCAGCGGGCGCAATGTTGCGCCTAAAAGGGGGCCTGTTATTGTTTTTTTAATGGCCTGAATGGGGTGCCTATGAGGCTGAAACCGGGTTGAACTTCGCCAGGAATTTCAGCATCGCCTGGTTAAGGATTTCAGGTTGATCCTTGTGGGGCGAATGTCGGCAGGCGTCAATAATACAGAGTTCTGTGTCTTTGACTACCCGGTGAATCCCTTGGATTTGGGCCAGAGTGCCGTATTCATCGTCTTTCCCCTGAATGGCCAGAACCGGACATTTAATTTTGGGCAGATAATCTTCAATGTTCCAGAATTTGAACTGCGGGTTCAGCCAGATATCGTTCCAGGCCCAGAAAGTCAGGTCGGGGTTTTGATGATAGCGGGTGAAACGTTTGGGCAGGTCGGTGGTCAGGTACGCCTGGCGGGCCTGCTCGATGCTGGACACGGTGATGTCTTCGACGAAGATGTGTGGCGCCGCCACGGCAATACCTGCCGTTTTTTCAGGGTACATGGCAGCATAAAGCAGCGCAATCGAGCCGCCATCGCTATGGCCATAGAAAACCGGGCGCTCATTGTCCAGACCCAGCCCTTCCAGTACGGCGGGGAGGAACAGCTCGGCCTGGGTGTGCATGTAGCTGACCGGCCATTTTTCGTCGGCTGGACGTGGCGTGCTATTGCCGTAGCCATAGCGCGAAAACACCAGGCCGCGGCAGTTGGCCAGCTCGCACAATTGTGCGGGCCAGTCACGCCATAGCGCAACCGAGCCGAGCCCTTCGTGCAGGAAGACGACCAAGGGACGATCGGCTTTTTCGGGCGCGATCAATTGGCATTCAATGTCGTAGTCGCGACCCAGAACCTGGATCGGCAGCATTTTGTTGGTGATGTTCATGATGTCTGACAATGACGTGTAAGTTCAGCGTCCTTCAAGCTGACGCAGGCGGAAGCGCTGGATTTTACCGGTTGCCGTTTTGGGCAGATCATCAACAAAGTGGATGTGACGCGGGTATTTGAAGGGGGCCAGCTGCGATTTGACGTAGGCTTGCAGTTCGGTTTCGATGTTGCCATCGGTGGTTTTGCCTTCACACAGTACGACGTAGGCTGTTGTTTTGACCAGGCCCTGCTCGTCGGTTACACCAATCACCGCAGCCTCCAGAACAGACGCGTGCTGTACCAGAATATTTTCAACTTCGACAGGAGACACGTACTGGCCGCTGACCTTGATCATGTCATCACTGCGGCCGGCATACGTGTAGTAGCCGTCGGTATCGCAAATATATTTGTCGCCGCTTTTCAGCCAGTCGCCCAGCATGGTTTCACGGGTTTTGCTGCGGTTGTTCCAGTACATGATGGCCGAGCTCGGGCCTTTGATGTACAGGTCACCGATGCTGCCCACAGGAACCGGTTTGCCCTGGTCGTCACGCAGTTCGATCTCGTAACCCGGGACCGGTTTGCCCGTGGTGCCGTAGCGTACGCTGCCTGCCTGATTCGAGATGAAAATGTGCAGCATCTCGGTTGAGCCAATGCCATCAAGAATGTAGCAGCCGAAATGGTGTGTGAAGCGGTCACCCAGGTCTTTGGGCAGGGCTTCCCCTGCGGATGCACAGACGCGCAGGTTGACGGCTTCGCGTGCCGGCAGTTTGGGCGAAGCCAGCATGCTGGCGTAAAGGGTAGGGACACCGTAAAACACGGTGGGCTGGTGTTGAGTCAGGCGTTTGAAAACGGCGTCGGGCGTCGGGCGTTCTCCCATCAAGATGGTGGTTGCACCGACAGACAGCGGGAAGGTCAGGCCGTTGCCCAGACCGTAGGCAAAGAACAGCTTGGCGGCCGAGAACACCACGTCGTCTTCCTGGATGCCCAGTACCGGCTTGCCGTAAAGTTCTGCGGTGTACCACAGGTTGGCGTGGCAATGAACCACCCCTTTGGGCTGGCCGGTTGACCCCGAGGAGTAGAGCCAGAACGCGATTTCGTCAGACCTGGTTTTGACGCCGGGAACAGGCGTTGCGCCAGCCATCAAATCTTCAAAGCGCTCTACGCCCTCTGGCAGAGTGTCACCGCCGTCAGCGACAACAAGGTGTTTGACTTCATTATTGGACAGGCTGACCGCTTTTTGTACTGTCTCGAGCAGTGCCGGCGAGGTGAAGATGGCTTGCGCCCGGCTGTGTTCCAGCATGTAGGCATAGTCTTCTGGCGTGAGCAGCGTATTGACGGCAACGGGCACGACGGCCCCGTGCAGGGCTCCCAGGAAGACGACAGGCCAGTCTATGGTGTCGTGCATGACCAGCAAAATGCGTTCTTCCCGACGAATTCCCATTGAGGCCAGCACGCCTGCAAAGCGGGCCGTACGTTCGGCCAGTTCGCCATAGGTCATCTGACGATGGTCATCGATATAGGCGGTTTTGGCCGCGCGCGACTGGTTCAGTTCAGCCAGGTAATGGGCGTAGTTGAGTTCTGCAGGGCAGGCTTGCATGATTTGTCTCCGAGGATGGGGCGGCACCCGGCCAGGTTGCTTTTATTGTTGGCCGGGCGGAAATTCGATTAATTCACGATGGCTTCGAGGACGCCTGGAGCACTCTGAACAGCAGCAAGGCGGTGATAGAAACGCAGCGCACGCAGACCGCCAAGCTCTTCACCGCCGCCGGCACGGCCTGGACCGCCATGATTGGACTGCGGCATGACATTGCCATGACCGGTTTGTACTTTGGCGACGTCGTTATTGATCAGGTGCACCCGACCATGGCTTTCGGCCAGGGCCACGGCGGCCTGGGCCAGAAACGTGCTGTCGTTGCTGTACACCGACGCTACCAGTGAACCCATGCCGCGACGGGCCAGCGCCAGGGCGTGATCGGTATCGCGGTAAGGCATCAGCGTGGCGACCGGACCGAACACTTCCATTTGGTGAACCAGCGGGTGGGTGTCGGGTGTGGTGGTCCCGAATACAACTGGAGGGACGATGGCGTGATTGGCGTGGTCGGCCTGAATGGCAATGTCTTTGCGGCCATCGAAGAGGATATCGCTACAGGCTTCCAGCTGGCTGATGCCTTGCAAAATGGCGTCGCGTTGTGACGTGCTGACCAGACTGCCCATACGGATGTTTTCGTTGCGCGGGTCGCCGACGGTAATGCCCTTGAGCTTGTCGGCCAGCGCCGCGGCAACAGCCGCATAGCGGGATTCGGGAACCATGATGCGCCGGATGGCCGTGCATTTCTGACCCGACTTGATGGTCAGTTCACGCACCACCTCACGTACCAGCAGGCCCATGGCGTCGTCATCGGCGTCTGGGCCAAGAATGGCGCTGTTGACGCTATCGGTTTCAGCATTGAAACGTACGCCTTCGTGCTTGATTTTCGGATGGTCGCGCAATGAGGCCGCGGTGTCGGCCGAACCGGTGAAAGATACGAGGTCGAGAGGGTCCAGCGCATCCAGCATACCGGCGGGCCGGCCGCAGACGATATTCAGGGCGCCGGTGGGCAGGATATTGGCGTCAATGACGTCTTTGACCATTTCGTGGGTTAGCCAGGCGGTGGCCGAGGCCGGTTTGGCGACCACCGGCACGCCTGAAAGCAGGGCAGCCGCTGCCTTTTCCCACAGGCCCCATGACGGGAAGTTGAACGCGTTGATGAACAGCGCCAGCCCATGGGCAGGCACCAGAATGTGCTGGGTGGCAAAGGCGTTATCACGCGCCAGGGCGTCGGGGGTGCCGTCAGCCATGAGGGCTTTGGCGGTCAGTTTGCTGCCCAGTTTGGCATAGTACGACAGGGTGTAGATACCGCCATCGACGTCAACGCCGCTGTCGTTTTGTACGGTACCCGAGTTTTTCAGGGAAATTTCAAAATACTTGTCGCGATTGGCCTGCAGAACCTTGACGATGGCGGACAGCAGTTCAGCGCGCTGGGCGTAGCTGAGTGCGCGCAGCGCCGTGCCGCCCTTTTCGCGGGCAAAGGCATAGGCAGCAGCCATATCAAGGCCGTCGGCACTGACGGTAGCCAGTGTTTCGCCGGTAACCGGGTCCAGCACGGGAGCGCCTGCGCCGGCACCTTCTTGCCAGCGGCCTTCGAGGTAGTTTGCGAGTTTCGTCATTATGGATGTTTCCTGGGCTAGATAAGGGTGGGGTGGCGTGCCACTGCTGTCGTGGCAACCGATTGGCGGCTTACCGTTTCGTGAATTCGATCGCCCCTTGCGGCAGCAGGTACAGCACCAGGGCTTCGCCCTTGGTAACGGTTGGGCTATGGGCGGTATCGGGGCCGTACACCAGCCAGCCGGCAGGCTGGCCGTCGAAACAGGCGCCATCGTCGACGGGCATGATCAGGTCAATTTCGCCATTCGGGTGACGGTGGTGTGGACCGGCAATATCTTTCATGTCGACAACGTCAACCGAGAACCCGTTGAGCGCCTCTGAGGGCTTGATAACGCGGCCATAGCGCAGACCGCCGGCTTCATATTGGCACATCCAGCCCTCGGCAACGCCGGTTTTGCAGGCGTCGGCAATTTGCCTGAACACTGCGCCGTCTGCAGGGAAAGTGGTGTTCAGATCATCTTGCAAAGCTTTGTCGAGTGGCCGGTTGCCGATGTGATCAGTGATGTGCTGGATGAGCTGCTGAAATGTCTCTGTATTCATTCTGATGCTTCCTGTTCTGCCGGTGCGAGAGTCGGGCCAATAAGGTGAATGGAACTAAAATGCCGGAGTTCCGGTTCATGCTATCGCGACAAGGCTCAAAATTAGGGCTTTTATTCGGGCTTGTCAAGCATTATAATGCATGTGCGCCAATCCTTAGGGTAAATCTGGGTGAACAATAAAACATTAGGTCAACCGCTTTTGGTCAACGACGAAACAGGCAGCCATGATCGCGATCCCTACCTCATTGCGTTGGGCGAGCGGGTGCGTCGTTTGCGTGCCATCCGTGGCCTGACGCGCAAAGAACTGGCGCGTGCTGCCAGTGTGTCCGAACGCCATCTGGCCAATCTTGAGCGTGGGCTGGGTAATGTCTCCATTCTGGTGCTGTTGCAGATTGCCAATGCCTTCAATTGCGCTTTGGCTGAACTGGTGGGCGATGTCTCCACGTCCAGCCCCGAGTGGCTGTTGATTCGCGAATTGCTGCAAGGCCGCTCCGAACCCGATCTGCAGCGTGCCCGCGAGGCTTTGGCCGACTTGTTTTCAGGGCAGGTTGCCGGCAGCAGCCGTAACCGTGCCCGTCAGGTAGCGATGGTAGGGTTGCGTGGCGCGGGCAAGTCAACGCTGGGGCGCATGCTGGCGGCCGATATCGGTTACCCGTTCATCGAACTGAGTGATGAAATCGAGCGTGTGGCGGGGTGCCGGATTCTCGAAATCTACAGCCTGTACGGCCCCACCGCGTATCGGCGCTACGAAAAGCGTGCGCTTGAAGAAGCTTTGCAGTTGTATCCCGAAATGGTTCTGGCAACGCCTGGCGGCATTGTTTCAGAGCCCTCTACATTGAATGTTCTGCTGTCGCATTGCTATACCGTGTGGGTCAAGGCCACTCCGGAAGACCACATGGCCCGGGTCATGGCGCAGGGTGATTTTCGCCCCATGGCGGGCAACAACGAAGCCATGCTCGACCTCAAACGCATTCTTGCCGGTCGTGAGGCCTTTTACTCCAAGGCCGATTACACCTGTATGACCAGTCAGGTGGGTTTGACGGACGCGTTTGAACGTTTGCGTGCCCACATCCGGGAAGTCGCGGGGCTTTCGCTGGTTTGACCCGCAGTATTTTTCCAGACATGCATTTTTTTGCATGTGTTTTGTTGACGTCATCAAAGAGTTGCATTATGATGCACAAAAATTCATCAGATGCACTATTATTCAGCTTTACACAGAGGAGACTAATCCATGACTCAAGCCGCATCCCGCGTAGATTTTCGCACCGACCCCAGTCAGTACAAGCACTGGGATTTGAGTTTTGACGGTGAAGTTGCCACCCTGGCAATGGACGTCAATGAAGATGCAGGCCTGCGTCCTGGTTACAAGCTCAAGCTGAACTCGTATGACCTGGGGGTGGATATCGAGTTGCACGACGCCCTTCAGCGTATCCGCTTCGAGCATCCTGAAGTTCGCACGGTTGTCCTGACCAGCAATAAAGACCGCATTTTCTGCTCGGGCGCCAATATTTTCATGCTGGGTCTCTCCTCTCACGCCTGGAAAGTCAACTTCTGTAAATTCACCAACGAAACCCGTAACGGCATCGAAGACTCCAGCCGTCACAGCGGTCTCAAGTTCATTGCTGCCGTCAACGGTGCGTGTGCCGGCGGTGGCTACGAAGTGGCACTGGCCTGCGATGAAATCCTTCTGATCGATGACCGTTCGTCGGCTGTTTCATTGCCCGAGGTGCCCTTGCTGGGCGTGTTGCCTGGTACCGGTGGTCTGACCCGTGTTACTGACAAGCGCAAGGTCCGTCATGACCGTGCCGACATCTTCTGCACTCTGGTAGAGGGTGTGCGTGGCGAACGTGCCAAAGAATGGCGCCTGGTTGACGACGTCATCAAGCCCAACCTGTTCGCGGAAGGCGTTAAAAAGCGTGCGGCTGAACTGGCGGCGACCAGCAACCGCCCTGTCGGTGCCAAAGGGGTTGCCCTGACACCCGTTCAGCGCGAAGACAGTGCCGATGCCCTGACCTATAAATTTGTGCAGGTCACCATCGACCGCAACCAGCGTATCGCTACCCTGGTTGTCAAGGCGCCTGACGCCGATGTGCCGACTGATATCGCTGCCATCGAAGCCCAGGGCGCGGCATGGTGGCCTCTGCAAATGGCACGTGAGCTCGACGACGCCATCCTGCAATTGCGCTCCAACGAGCTCGATATCGGCACCTGGGTCCTCAAGACCGAGGGTGATGCAGGCCGTGTTCTGGCCGCAGATGCAACGCTGCAAAAATTTGCAGACAATTGGTTCGTTCGTGAAACCACCGGTATGCTGCGTCGCACGCTGGCCCGCCTGGATGTGACCTCGCGCTCGCTGTTTGCCCTGATCGAACCGGGTTCATGTTTCGCCGGCACGCTGCTTGAGCTGGCATTGGCCGCTGACCGCACCTATATGCTTGACGATCCTGAAACCGACACGCCGGCACAGATCGTTGCAAATGAACTGAACTTTGGTACGTACCCCATGGTCAGTGCCCAGTCCCGCCTCGAACGCCGCTTCTACGAAGAAGCACCTGCACTGGACGCGGTTCGTGCCGTCATCGGCCAGACGCTGTCGCCTGCCGAAGCCGAGAAACTGGGCCTGATTACGTTTGCCCTTGATGATCTTGATTGGGCTGATGAAATCCGTATCGCGCTTGAAGAGCGTGTCGCCCTGTCGCCTGATTCGCTGACAGGTCTGGAAGCCAATTTGCGCTTTGGCGTGAAAGAAACGATGGAAACCCGTGTGTTTGGTCGCTTGTCGGCCTGGCAGAACTGGATCTTCTATCGGCCGAATGCTTCGGGTGAAAAAGGTGCCCTCAAGCTTTACGGCAAAGGTGAGAAACCCAGCTTTGACTGGAATCGTGTGTAAGTCTACGACGATAAAATCTACAGGAGTCAACAAGATGGCCGGTATCAATTACTCAGAAAAGATCCCCAATAATGTCAACCTGTCCAGCGACCGCACATTGCAGCGCGCGCTTGAGCACTGGCAGCCCAACTACCTGAAGTGGTGGGCCGACATGGGTCCTGAATCGTCGCAGAACATGGACGTTTACCTGCGTACTGCAGTCAGCGTCGATCCGAGCGGCTGGGCCCACTTTGAACACGTCAAGATGCCCGATTACCGTTGGGGCATTTTCCTGACGCCGCCCGAGCAAGACCGCAAGATTCACTTTGGCGAGCACATGGGCGAAGCCGCATGGCAAGATGCGCCGGGCGAATACCGTGCGAACCTGCGCCGCATTATCGTGACCCAGGGCGACACCGAGCCCGCATCGGTCGAGCAGCAGCGTCACCTGGGCCTGACCGCGCCTTCGCAGTACGACCTGCGCAACCTGTTCCAGGTCAACGTTGAAGAAGGGCGTCACCTGTGGGCCATGGTTTATCTGTTGCACCGCTACTTCGGGCGTGATGGCCGTGAAGAGGCCGATGCACTGTTGCAGCGCAATTCGGGCAGCGAGGAAAGCCCCCGTATTCTGGGTGCCTTCAATGAAAAAACGCCCGACTGGCTGGCGTTCTACATGTTCACGTATTTCACTGACCGTGACGGCAAGTTCCAGCTCTGTGCCTTGGCTGAATCGGCTTTCGATCCGCTGGCGCGTACGACGAAGTTCATGCTGACCGAAGAAGCACACCACATGTTCGTGGGTGAGTCGGGTGTCTCGCGTGTTCTGCAGCGTACGGCACAGGTCATGAACGAGCTCAAGACCGACGACCCCGCCGCAATCCGCCGTGCCGGTGTCATCGATCTGCCGACCATCCAGCGCTACCTGAACTTCCACTTCAGCGTCACGATCGACCTGTTCGGTGCCGACCAGTCGTCCAATGCCGCTACGTTCTACACAACCGGTCTGAAAGGCCGCTTCGAAGAAGGTAAACGCACAGACGACCACATCCTCAAGAACGACACTTACCGCGTTCTGGAAGTCAAGGACGGCAAGTTGAACGAAGTCGAAGTGCCTATGCTCAACGCACTGAACGAAGTTCTGCGTGACGACTATATCCGTGACTCGATGGCCGGTGTCCAGCGTTGGAACAAGGTTCTGGAAAAAGCGGGCATTGACTTCCGCCTTACCGTTCCGCACAAAGCGTTCAACCGCAAGATCGGCACCCTGTCGGGGATCCGTGTCTCGCCGGACGGTACCGTGCTGACCGAAGAACAATGGAAAGCCAACGTTGACAACTGGCTGCCCACTCCGGAAGACCGTGCATTCGTGGCTTCCCTGATGGGTCGTGTGGTAGAGCCCGGCAAGTTTGCCAACTGGATTTCGCCTCCGGTCATGGGCATCAACCGTCAGCCCGTTGACTTCGACTACGTTCGTTTCAACTAATCCGTTTTACTGACTCGTAGTACCCTGTAATCGGGCGCGTGCTCTGGCATTCGCCCGATTATCGATTTAGCATACCCGTTTGTATAAAAGTCGCATGTGTCGGCCTTACGCCGCAGTGCGTCCGCCAAGGAGACTCTTGATGACAGCAGCGTCGGCCGTTACCGTTAAAAAGCAGCACCTGATCGACCCTGAAATCTGTATTCGTTGCAATACGTGTGAAGAAAGTTGCCCGATTGATGCGATCACACATGATGTCAACAACTATGTGGTTGATGACAGCATTTGCAATGACTGTATGGCTTGTGTGCCGCCCTGTCCGACGGGTGCCATCGACAACTGGATTCAGGTGCTCAGCACCAATACCTATTCCGTAGAAGAGCAGTTCACCTGGAATGAATTGCCCGAGCCACAGGAAGTCCCCGAGGGTGTAGCTCAAGACATGTCCGAGCCGGTGGAAGTGGTTCCCGCCGAAGCCTTGTCGGCGGATGAGGCCGCGCTGACGAATGTCGCCAATACGCCGTTTACTGCCGCAGGCGCCAGTATTCCGCCCTGGTCGGCAGCCCACCCGTATGTCAATTGGTATACCCACAAGAATCCGGTCAGCGCCACCGTGGTGGGTAATTACCGTGTCACCGATAGCGATACCGAAAGCGATATTCACCATATCGTGCTTGATTTTGGCGACAACCCCATGCCAGTCCTCGAGGGGCAGTCAATTGCGATCTTCCCGCCCGGCAACGATGCCAACGGGCGGGCGCACCATGCACGCCAGTACTCCATCGCCAGCCCGCGTGACGGCGAACGTCCCGGTTATAACAACCTGTCCATTACCGTGAAGCGTGTTCGTGCCGGTCACGACAGCAACCCGGTTGATGGCGTGTGTTCAAACTACCTGTGCGATTTGCAGAAAAATGACGTCGTCAAGGTCATTGGTCCGTTCGGCAGCAGTTTCCTGATGCCAAACCAGCCCGATGCCAACATCGTGATGATTTGTACCGGCACCGGTGCAGCCCCCATGCGTGCGATGACCGAACGCTGTCGTCGCCTGACCAAAGAGAATAAGTTCAATGGCACCTTGATGCTGTTCTTCGGTGCCCGCACTGAACGTGAACTGCCGTACTTTGGTCCGTTGATGAACCTGCCCAAAGACTTTATCGATGTGAACCTGGCGTTGTCGCGTTCAGCCGACAAGCCCAAGAAATACGTGCAGGACCTCATTCGCGAACGCGCGCAGGATGTGATGAATCTGTTGAAAGACAGTAAAACCTGCGTCTATGTGTGTGGTTTGAAAGGGATGGAAGAGGGTGTGCTGTCGGCCCTGAAAGACATCGTTACCGAAAGTGGCCGCAACTGGGAAGACATGCACGCAGAACTTAAAGCCAAAGGTCGGCTACACTTCGAGACTTACTAATCTTGATCACTTTCTTGAAACAGGTCGTGTGATATGAAATTCAGTGAGTTTCAGGTTGGGCAGGTCTTGCACCACCCTCCTGTTGTGGTAACCGAAGCCGAGATGATCGACTTTGCCCAAAAGTTCGATCCCCAGTGGTTTCATACTGATCCCGAGGCGGCCCGGAAGGGGCGTTGGGGCGGTATCATCGGCAGTGGCTGGCTAACCTGCAGTCTGGCCATGCGCATGGCTGTCGATGCCGTATTGCACGATTCAGAAAGCTTTGCGTCGCCGGGTGTCGATAAGGTGCGCTGGATGTTGCCAACGCGTCCTGGAGATGCCTTGCGTCTTGAAATGCACGTTGATTCGGTGCGTGTGTCGTCCACGCGCAGCGATCTGGGCATTTTGCGCTGGACCTGGAGCATGTTCAACCAGAACAACGAGCAGGTTCTTGAGGTTGAGGCCACCAGCCTTTTTGATCTGGGTACGTCAGCGGCTTCCTGAAACCCCGATACATAGCTGGCCAAAACAAAGACCCCGCCAACGTAGTGTTGGCGGGGTCTTTGTTTTGGTGCCATTGCGACAAGCAATGGCACCGCTTCATGTTTGCAACACATGACCGGGTAGCAGCCGGGCGTTGTTTACGTTTTACAACAGCACCCGATTTGCGCCGGCCGGGGGCCGATCAGAAGAACGCTTGCAGACCAGTTTGGGCACGACCCAGGATGAGGGCGTGAACGTCGTGTGTACCTTCGTAGGTGTTGACGACCTCCAGGTTGACCAGGTGACGGGCAACGCCGAATTCATCAGAGATACCGTTGCCACCCAGCATGTCGCGGGCCATGCGGGCGATGTCGAGCGACTTGCCGCATGAATTGCGTTTCATGATCGAGGTGATTTCGACAGCAGCCGTGCCTTCATCTTTCATGCGGCCCAAACGCAGGCAGCCTTGCAGGGCCAACGTGATTTCGGTTTGCATGTCAGCCAGTTTTTTCTGGATGAGCTGGTTCTGGGCCAGAGGGCGACCAAACTGTTTGCGGTCGAGGGTGTACTGACGGGCGGTGTGCCAGCAGAACTCTGCCGCACCCAAGGCACCCCAGGCAATACCATAGCGTGCCGAGTTCAGGCAGGTGAACGGGCCACGAAGACCGGATACGCCGGGCATCATCTGTTCGTCGCTGACCTCGATTTCGTCCATGACGATTTCGCCGGTGATGGAAGCACGCAGGCCGACTTTGCCGTGGATAGCCGGTG
>JAAYID010000200.1 GCA_012744285.1 Alcaligenaceae bacterium | reverse complement strand
GCCTGTACGTCGCTGTTCTTGATACGGGTCAGTTGCGGGATCAGGTCGTTGTCTGTGGGCGCAAAGGCTTCGAACGTCACGTCCAGGCCCAGCGACGGGGCCAGTTTTTTCAGTTCTTCGGCGGCGGCCTGTCCGAACCCGCTGGTGTCATGAAGCAAGGCAATGCGGGTGATGCCTTTCTTGTCAAAGTAGTCTTTCAAGCGCTCAAAGACCTGGCGGTCATCGACTGTACTTTTGAAGATCCATTCGCGTTCGGCCACCGGGGCGACGATGCTGTGTGCCCCTTCGGTCGAGATGAAGGGCACCTTGCCTTGCGTGGCAAGAGGCACCATGGCCAGGGCGATACCGCTCATGTTGCCGCCACCCACAATAATATCGACGTCGTCTTGCGAAATCAGTCGGCGTGTCGCGTTCAGCGCTTTGCTGGTTTGGCTTTCGGCATCGTAGAACACCCATTTCACGGGTTGGCCGTTGATGCCGCCGGCGGCATTGATTTCATCGACGGCGATTTCCATGCCGGCCTTCATGTCTTCGCCCAGAAAGGCGGCGGGCCCGGTGGTTGACAGGATGGTGCCGATGGTCAAAGGTTCGTTGGCCTGAGTCAGGGGTGCAGCCAGAGTCAGGGGTGCAGCCAGAGTCAGGGTGGCGGCCGCCAGGCCGCGCAGGAAATGGGTAAAACGCATGATGTGTTCTCTTTCAGACAGGGGGGTCGAAGCCCATGGATCAGGTCGTGTGAATGCGGATCGTTACGTTCGAACCGCGTGCCAGGGAGCCGTAAATTGGACAGACGGCGGTAAAGGTGTCGACCAGTTCCTGAGCCTGGTGCTCATTGAGTCCGGTAAACCGGTAGTCCAGCTCAATGACCCGGTAGTGGCCTGGCCGATCGTCGTCGGTTTCGCTGCGGGCCTCAATTTTCAGGCCGTAGCCGACCCAGTTGCGTTTGGCGGCTTCGTCGCCAATGACAGCGTGCGAGCACGTTTGCAGGGCACCCAGCAACAATTCGGCCGCTTGCCAGGCCTGGCCCTGCCCGCCGCGGCTTTCTGATGCATCGACGACCAGGTGCTGGTCGCGAGCATTCAGCAGATAACGTCCGGCATCGGGTGAAAGTTGGCTGATGGTATAGGTAACAGGCATGATGTTCAGCTCCGTTCTGGGCGCGCCAGACCAAGGTGGTCGCGCAAGGTGGTTCCGTCGTATTCACGGCGGAAGAGATTTTGATCCTGGAGTCGGGGGACGACCAGGCGCACAAAGTTTTCGAGTCCGCCAGGCAGGTAAGGCACCTGGATCATGAAGCCGTCGCAGGCGCGTGCCGCGTGCCAGGTCCGCATGGTTTCAGTGACTTTGTCGGCATCACCGACAAAGTCGCGCAGCGGCCCGATGCCATAGTGGTGGCCCAGGGCGCGCAGACCCAGCCCACGCTTGCGAGTCAGCTCGGCAACTTCCTGGTAGTGGCCTTGCACGCCAGGGACATCCATGTCGGGCAGCACCTCGTCCTGGGGGAATGCTGACAGGTCGATGTCCAGGTGGTAAGACAGGGTGGACAGGCCGGCTTCGGGGTCGGTCAGGCCTTTCAGGATGTCTTCCTGTGCCAGCGCCATGGCTTCGGTTTCGGCGACGATAGGCACAATGCCGGGCAGGATTTTCAGGCTGTCCGGGTCGCGACCGTGCTGAACGGCGCGTTCTTTCATTTCTTTGTAGAACGCCTGTGCCGACTCCAGCGAAGAGTGCGTGACGAAAATGACATCGGCCCAGCGTGCGGCAAAATCGCGGCCCCGGCCGGATGCACCCGCCTGGATGAAGACAGGACGTCCTTGCGGTGGACGGCTGACGTTCAGCGGGCCCTGGACTGAAAACCACTTGCCCTGATGGTTGATTGACCGGATTTTGGCGGGGTCGGCAAATAGCGGCGTTTGCGTATCCAGTTTCAGAGCATCGTCGTCCCAGCTGTCCCAAAGTTTGCAGGTGACTTCCAGAAACTCTTCCGCACGCTCATAGCGCTCGTTGCGGTCGAGCTGCTCGGTCAAGCCGAAATTAGCGGCTTCGGCCTGCTGGAACGACGTCACGATATTCCAGGCGGCGCGACCGGCGCTCAGGTGGTCTAGCGAGGCCAGTGCGCGGGCAATCGGGTAGGGATCGAAATACGAGGTCGAGATGGTGCTGGCCAGCCCGAGATGGCGTGTGGCTGCGGCGACAATGGACAGAACGATCATCGGGTCCAGCCGCAATGCCCCCAGTGCGCCCAAGCGAACCTGGCTGTCGATGCTGTTGCCATAGCGTCGGGGAATGGCCAGGATGTCGGCCAGAAACAGCATGTCGAAGCGGCCTTGTTCGAGCAGTTGCCCCAGACGGGTGTAATAGCCGGCAGAAAGCAGATTAGTGTCGGCGGCCGGATGACGCCATCCGCCATGGCAGCCGGAGACAGGCCCTGCCAGGGCAAACGCGGCCAGATGCATGGAGTCGTTGCGAGAAGTGTTCATTGCAGCTTGACGTATGAAGGAAGCAGAAGCTGGCCATCGTATCAAGCAAATTAATGAATTTTCATATGCTTTTGTTATAAGCAAATTCAGGGGTGGTGAATGTTTTTTATACTATTATGAAATATATAATTTCCTTGTTTTGATTGTTCATAACATATTGAAAATAAATAACTAATATTTTTAATTAATATATTTATTCCATTATTACGGTTAGTGCTTTTCTTATTCTGTTTCCATCTGAAGTGGCCTGTTGCGTTGGTCTGGGGCGTCAGCGCATGATTTCCGTCATTCGGTTGCACGGCCGAAGTGGCCTCAAGCGGCGGTGCTAAGATCTATACCTGCGTTATGGTTGATGTTGCATTAAAGGAAAACCGTCATGGTTTCAGCGTTGGAAGAACAGGAAAAACCCGCTATTGTCGAATTGACGGTGCAGGGCATGACCTGCGCCTCGTGCGTCGGTCGCGTTGAGCGTGCGCTAAAGGCAGTGCCCGGCGTTGAGCAGGCTGCTGTCAACCTGGCGACCGAGCGTGCCACGGTACGGGGTATCGCCGATGCCTACACGTTGCTGGCGGCCATCGAAAAGGCCGGTTACGAGGCGCGCGAAATTGATCCGCATGTGCGTGACGAACAGGCCTCAGTGCGCAAAGAGGCCGAATACGCCGCACTCAAGCGTGATTTTGTGCTGGCACTGGTGTTGACGTTGCCGGTATTCATTCTTGAAATGGGCTCCCACCTGATTCCCGCCATGCATTACTGGGTCATGCAGACGATCGGAATGCAACTGAGCTGGTATGTGCAGTTTGCCCTGACGACGCTGGTGTTGATTGTTCCTGGGCGGCGTTTTTATCTTGCCGGTATCCCGGCCTTGTTTCGTCTGGCCCCCGACATGAACTCCCTGGTGGCCGTCGGTACGGCTGCCGCCTATGGGTATTCCGTCGTTGCCACGTTCAGGCCAGACTGGCTGCCTGCCGGGACAGTCAATGTTTATTTCGAGGCCGCTGCCGTCATCGTTGCGCTGATCTTGCTCGGGCGTTTTCTTGAAGCAGGTGCCAAAGGCCGCACCTCTGAAGCCATTCAGCGGCTGGTTGGCCTGCAGCCGTCGGTCGCTCACGTGGTCCGAGACGGCCAAACGGTCGAGATGCCCATTACAGCCGTCCTGGCCGGTGATTTGCTTGAAGTCCGCCCTGGTGAACGGGTGCCGGTTGACGGCACCGTCACCGAGGGTGAAAGCTGGGTTGATGAGTCCATGATCACCGGCGAACCGGTACCTGTTGAAAAAACGGTCGGCAGCGCGGTGGTTGGCGGTACGGTCAACCAGCAGGGGGCACTGGTGATCCAGGCCACAGCGGTGGGTTCCCAGACGGTACTAGCCCAAATCATCCGGCTTGTCGAGCAGGCCCAGGCGGCAAAGCTGCCGATCCAGACGGTGGTCGACAAAATCACGCTTTGGTTTGTACCTGCCGTTATGGCAGCCGCGCTGGTGACCTTATTGATCTGGCTGGCGTTTGGCCCGGAACCTGCCTTGACCTACGCCCTGGTCAATGCGGTGGCGGTGCTGATCATTGCCTGCCCTTGCGCGATGGGGCTGGCGACACCGACATCCATCATGGTCGGTACGGGAAGGGGCGCTGAACTGGGCATCCTGTTCCGCAAAGGGGAAGCCCTGCAGTTGCTCAAGGATGCAAAAGTGGTGGCGGTTGATAAAACCGGTACCGTTACCGAAGGCAAGCCCGCTCTGACTGATCTTGAGGTTACCGAAGG
>JAAYID010000199.1 GCA_012744285.1 Alcaligenaceae bacterium | reverse complement strand
TAATTTTCTTCAGCCTTGACGCGTGGGGGCAACCAGCGCAGGCCAAGCAGGATCAGAACGACGGTCACGACCTCGACCGCAATCTGGGTCAGGGCCAGATCGGGTGCGGACAGCCATGCAAACGTCATGGCGGTGATCAGCCCGGCGCCGCCCGACATGGCCAAGGCGGCCAGGCGGTGATATTTGGCCTGAACGGCGGCACCAATGGCACAGGCGCCGCCAGCCAGCCACAGCGTCAGGAAGAACAGGTCGACAGGTGTGGAGCGTTGCGGGTCGAGCCAGCCCCCCGACATCAGGGGCAGTGCGGCCACGGCGACCGATAAGGTCACCACCAGCAGCATCTGGCGTTGCAACCGTTTGGTGGCGACCCAATCCATCAGGTAAGACGCCCCGGCATCAATTTTTTCCAGCAGGGTTTCGAAGGTCTGGCGTCCATTGAGGCGATAAATGGAAAAGCCGTCATTGTCCTGGTCATCGGCGCGCATGGTGCCGCGAGGACCCAGCAAGTGCCATAACAGCACGCCACCAAACAGGGCGACCAGACTCATGACCAGGGGCAGGTTGAAGCCATGCCAGATTTTCAGGCTGAACTCGGGCGAGGCAGCCCCCAGAATGGAATAGGTGGCCGAGTGCAGCAATGGCCCCAGCGTGTAACGGGGGAAAATACCCACGACCAGGCAGGTGAGCACCAGCAGCCCGGCCGGCACCAGCATCCAGAAGGGCGGCTCGTGGGGCGCTTTGGGCAGATCTTTGGCCACCGGCCCAAAAAACACCGACATGACCAGACGCAGCGAATAGGCCACGGCCATGGCGCCGGCCATGACGGCCGCCAACGGCAGCACAATGGCCACGAACTCATCCTGGTCGGCCACCACGGCCTCGGCAAAGAACATTTCCTTGGACAAAAAGCCGTTCAACAGCGGCACCCCTGCCATGGCGGCCGAGGCGACGATAGCCAGGGTGGTGGTGATGGGCATGGCGTGGCGAAGCCCCGAGAGCCGGTTGATATCGCGGGTACCGGTTTCATGGTCAACGATACCGGCGGCCATGAACAGCGACGCCTTGAACGTGGCATGGTTCATCATGTGGAAAATCGCGGCCACCAGGGCCATGGTGCTGTTCATGCCCAGCAGCAAGGTGATCAGCCCCAGGTGTCCGATGGTGGAATAGGCCAGCACCCCTTTCAGATCTTGCTGAAAAATCGCGGCGTATGACCCCATGACCAGTGTGATCAACCCCGCTGAACTGATGATCCAGAACCATTCGTCGGTGCCGGCCAGTACCGGCCAGAAGCGGGCCAGCAAGAACACCCCGGCCTTGACCATGGTGGCCGAGTGCAGATAGGCCGATACCGGGGTGGGGGCCGCCATGGCGTTGGGCAGCCAGATATGAAACGGAAACTGTGCGCTTTTGGTCAGGGCGCCCAGCGCCACCAGCACCAGAATGGTGGTGTACCACGGGTGGTTGCGCACCACCTCGCCGGCCTTGAAGACATCGTCAAGGTCGTAACTGCCGGCAATATGGCCCAGCATCAGCATACCGGCCAGCAGGCACAAGCCGCCCGCACCAGTAATGGTGAAGGCCATGCGCGCGCCGCGCCGGGCATCTTGCCGGTGGTTCCAGTAGGCAATCAGCATGAATGATGACAGGCTGGTCAATTCCCAGAAGACGGCCAGTTGTACCAGGTTGCCCGACATGACCACCCCCAGCATGGACCCCATGAACAGCTGGAAGAACGAAAAGAACCGTGGCACCGGGTCTTGCGGCGACATGTAATAGCGGG
>JAAYID010000198.1 GCA_012744285.1 Alcaligenaceae bacterium | reverse complement strand
TGATGCCAGCGCAAAAATTGAAAAATCCATCAAGGCGGGTTTCGGTGGCGGCTTTGCATTGCGTGGTCATCGCCAGTCTGAAGGGCTGACGTACGCAGAAATCGAGCACCAGGGTAATCGCTACACCGTGGCTTCCGCAGATCAGATTGACTGGAAAATCCTCAGCGCGGTCTGACTTTTCGCTGACCTGCTAATAGATACCCCCTGAAAGGAGCAAGGCCGTGTCTCAAAAAATAAAAAGCATTCGTATCCACCCAGGCATTGGCCTGGCACGCCTGGGCAATAGTGACGAGTTTTACATCGGGCCCGAGGCGCCTGGTGTCATTGTGGATCCGGGTGGCAGCGGGGGCCCGGGCCCGGATGGGGGCAGTTATCGTGACAGTAAAGCCCGGCTAAAGCGCCAGGCACAGCGTTATCGTGTTTATGCCTATGACGCAGACGGTAATGTGGTGGGCGAACTGACCTCCGATTCCGGTCTGGTCAAGTCGTTGCGTTGGCGTGTGCATGTCAGAAACATGAAAGCGGCAAACTATGCCTTTCAGGGGGCTTATCTGTTTGACCCCGATGCCTTGCGCAATCCGTCGATTCAACCTGGTAAAAAACCCATTGAACGTACGCAGCTGATTATTGATCCGGGTGTTCACACCATTACTTCTGGCCAGACAGCGCCGGTAGTGATGAAGGGGGACGTTTTCACCGGCATTGAAAAAGGGACGCTTCCAGGCGCGTTGCGGTTTGAGGGGTTCACCCCAAAAGATCCTTCCCAAGAGGTGGAAGTAACGTACACGGCCGCCAAGGATATCGAGTTGGGGCAGTTACGGCTCGATGCCCAGAATCGCTTGCTCTTTATACCCGCACCGGGCAAGGGTGATTGCGTGACGACACCTCGGGTTGTGCTCTCAAACCCCAGTGAAACCGTTGAGCCGCCGAATGGCCCGGAAAACGGTAAAAATCCGCTGACCAACCAGTTTGCGTATTTCAATGTGCCGGGGTGGTGGGATGACACCTGTGGTGGCGAAATTGACGTAACCGTAACATTGAGTGATGGCACGGTGTTAAGTACGCGTGATAACGTCAAGTCGGAAGCCGATGAGGGGGCTCGCAACCCCAGCGCGGGGGCCTGGATCATTACTGCGCCGCCAAAGTATGCACCGCATATGTACCACGTGGTATCCATCCGTGACCGTGTCTACGAGGCCTTCCCGGAAGCCTACCCCAATGCTGGCAAGAAAACCAATTTTTACCGGGATATCTATCCGATATTTTCCAATGCCGTGCATTACGGGTGGGTCAGTGCCGAAGCGGCGGGTGTCTTGCCCGAAGCCAAGAACAAGGGGCATGGCCCGGCCCAGTCCGGCAATTTGCTGAGCCCGGGCTACTTGGCGTTGCTGAGCGATCCTTCTGAAAGCATGAAGCCAGTCAGACAAACGATCTACCGTCTCATGCGCCATGCGCCTGGGCAACGCGGGCGATTGGTTGATTCGTTGATGCCGCCACCGCCCCAACGCCCAACCAGCTGGAAAAATGACGAGTTCAAACGCGCCGAGGTCGATACCCTGATGCCCAAGTTGTGGGGAACGGGTGGCAAACCTTTGCAGAACAAGCAACTGGGGCTCAATCTGCCCGACCAGTTTCTGAGCCTGACAGACTGGCAGTTGAATCACCTGAAAAACTGGGCTGACGGTGATTTTGAGGTGGGAACGCTGCAAAAGCCTGTTCCACTTGAAAAACTACCGTTAAGCGATCAGCCGCATGCCCTTGACAGCGCGGCTCTCGAGCCAACCATTGGCGGCGGTTTTCACCCGGGCATCGAGTTTCCGTACCTCATCATTTACC
>JAAYID010000197.1 GCA_012744285.1 Alcaligenaceae bacterium | reverse complement strand
GAGTTCCCCTCCCTTAGACGCGTCATATTCGCGAAGCTTTCCTACGATTTCATCGGCAAATCGCCTTTGCTCGTTAACATCTGCCTGACCCAGTAGAAGGCCGTATATACCCAGCATGACGATCTTGCCATCACCGGTCTTGAAGGGGCCGTAGGGGTAGATGCTGGGGTGGCTGGCACCTGCCCGTACCGGCGGGGTGGCTCCGTCGAAGGCGTAGTACAGCGGGTTGGTCATCCATTCGCCCAGCGATTCCAGCATGGCCAGGTCGATATGGCTGCCTTTGCCGGTGCGCATGCGCAGTATCAACGCCGATAGGATCGACGTAAAGGCATACATGCCGGCCGAGACATCTGCTGCAGAAAAACCGGTACGTGAGGGCTGGTCTTCAGTACCAGTGACGGACAGCAAGCCCGATTCGGCCTGGATCATGATGTCGTAGGCTTTTTTCCTGGCGTAGGGGCCGTTTGCGCCATACCCTGAAATATCGCAAACGATCAGACCCGGATGCTGTGGACGAAGCGCCTGGGCTGACAGGCCAAGCCGCGCTGCTGCGCCCGGGCTCAGGTTCTGGATCAGTACGTCGGACTTCGTGACGAGTTGGGCCAGGATGGGGGCGGCCTCGGGGTGCTTGAGATCAAGGGTCAGACTTTCTTTGGAGCGGTTGATCCAGGCAAAATATGAAGAAAGCCCCTTGACGCGGGCATCGTAGCCGCGGGCAAAGTCGCCTTGCCCCGGGCGCTCGATTTTGATGACGCGAGCACCCAGGTCAGCCAGCTGACGCGTGGCAAAGGGTGCGGCGACAGCGTGTTCCAGTGTCAGAACAGTAATTCCATCCAGTGGGCGCATGACATGAGTCTCCGTGTGTGTCATCAGAACGAACGGGGCAGATCAAGAACGTGTTCGGCGACATACGACAAAATCAGGTTGGTGGAGATCGGCGCCACCTGGTACAGACGTGTTTCGCGGAATTTTCGTTCGATGTCGTACTCGCAGGCAAAGCCGAAGCCGCCGTGCGATTGCAGGCACGCGTTGGCTGCTTCCCACGAGGCGTCAGCCGCCAGCAGTTTGGCCATGTTGGCCTGAGTGCCGCAGGGCTGGCCAGCGTCAAACCGGGAGCAGGCCTCATAACGCATCAGGTTGGCCGCTTCAATGTTGATGAAGGCTTTGGCCAACGGGAACTGGACACCCTGGTTTTGCCCGATCGGGCGATCAAACACAACACGGTCCTTGGCATAATTGACGGCGCGTTCGATGAACCAGTACCCGTCGCCGATGCATTCGGCCGCGATCAGGGTGCGCTCGGCGTTCAGCCCGTCGAGAATGTACTTGAACCCTTTGCCTTCTTCGCCAATCAGGCTGTCGGCGGGGATTTCGAGGTTATCGAAAAAAAGCTCGTTGGTTTCGTGGTTCACCATGTTGGGAATCGGCCGCACGCTCATGCCGTTGTCGATGGCCTGGTGCAGGTCCACCAGGAAAATCGACATGCCTTCCGATTTGCGTTTGACCTCTGACAGCGGTGTCGTGCGGGCCAGCAGGATCATCAGGTCTGAGTGCTGGATGCGTGAAATCCAGACTTTTTGGCCGTTGATGACGTATTTGTCCCCTTTTTTGATGGCTGTCGTTTTCATCTTTGTGGTGTCGGTACCTGTTGTCGGTTCGGTGACGCCCATGCTTTGAAGGCGCAGCTCACCGGAGGCAATCTTGGGCAGGTACATTTTTTTCTGGGCATCCGATCCGTGGCGCAGCAGTGTGCTCATGTTGTACATCTGGCCATGACAGGCACCCGAATTGCCGCCCGATCGGTTGATTTCTTCCATGATGACCGAGGCTTCGGTCAGCCCCAGTCCGGAGCCGCCATACTCCTGGGGAATCATGGCGGCCATCCAGCCGGCCTCGGTCAATGCATTGACGAACGTCTCGGGGTAAGTGCGCTGTTCGTCGATTTCCCGGAAGTATTCATCCGGGTAATGACTGCATAGATCGCGAATCGCTTCGCGGATTTCCATATGGTTGTCAGAAAGGGTTTGCATGGGTTTGTCCTGGTTGTTATTTGAGAAGAACGGCGCGGGCTTCCATGGCCAGATGGCCTTCATGGTTGCGCGCCCAGAGGATGATTTCGTTGGTGCCGTTTACAGGCTTGCCGCAGACATAAAACGGGTGGATGTCAAACAGCGGGCTGACCGCACGGAAACTGAACGATGTCACGGTGGCGCCCGGGCATTGGCGGGCGACCAGATCGAGCAAAAGGGTTGCAATCAGGGGGCCATGCACAACCAGCCCGGGGTAGCCCTCAACTTCGGTGACGTAGTCGCGGCTGTAATGGATCCGGTGGCCATTGAAGGTCAGTGCCGAATAACGGAACAGCAACGTGTCGGTTGGTGTGATTTTGCGTTCCCAGGTGGCGTCCGCCGGGCAAGCCACGGGTTTGGGCACGGCGGCGTCGGCCGTCGGCATGTCGCGGTAAACGATGTCGTGTTCCTCGATGACCGCCATGGTGCCGCCGGTCCAGATTCTGTCTC
>JAAYID010000196.1 GCA_012744285.1 Alcaligenaceae bacterium | reverse complement strand
CGCTCTATGCTGCGCAAGCTGGTGTCGGTGGCGGATGAAATTGCGGCGGCCGCCTTTAACCCGCAGGGCAAGGAAGCTCGTCAATTGCTTGATGAGGCGGAATCCCGGGTCTTCCAGATTGCCCAGGAAGGGGCACGCGGTGCCACCGGTTTTCAGGAAATCCAGCCCTTGCTGACCCAGGTGGTCGAGCGCATCGACGAACTGTATCACCGTGAGGGTGGTTCCGATATTACCGGTGTACCGACGGGCTTCAATGACCTCGATCGCATGACGTCGGGGTTGCAGCCCGGCGATCTGATTATCGTGGCCGGTCGTCCGTCGATGGGTAAAACGTCGTTTTCAATGAACATCGGTGAACATGTCGCCATTGAGCAGGGCTTGCCGGTAGCGGTATTTTCCATGGAAATGGGGGCGGTCCAGTTGGCCATGCGTATGGTGGGTTCGGTGGGCATGCTTGATCAGCATCGCATGCGAACCGGAAAACTGACTGCTGAAGACTGGCCGCGCCTGACGCATGCCGTCCAGCAGGTGCAGGAAGCCCAGATTTATATTGATGAAACCCCGGCGCTCAGTTCAATGGAGGTGCGTGCCCGTGCGCGGCGTCTGGCCCGTCAATGCGGGCAACTGGGTCTGATCATTATCGACTACATGCAGTTGATGTCGGCCAATTCGGCCGGTGAAAACCGGGCGACTGAAATTTCGGAAATCAGCCGTTCGCTGAAAGGCTTGGCCAAAGAACTGAATTGCCCGCTGATTGCCTTGTCGCAGTTGAACCGAAGCCTTGAACAGCGGCCCAACAAGCGCCCGGTCATGAGTGACTTGCGCGAATCGGGCGCTATTGAACAGGACGCCGATCTGATCTTGTTTATTTACCGAGATGAAGTGTACAACCCCGATTCACCCGATAAAGGCACCGCCGAAATCATTATCGGCAAACAGCGTAACGGGCCAATCGGTTCGGTGCGCCTGACCTTCCAGGGGGCCAGCACACGCTTCCTTAACTTTACATCGGGGTTGCAATAAGCGCTGAAGGTTTTCCCCGTTTTGAACGGTGACACGGGCTGGCCACTTGTCGCGGGTTGCCTGTGGCAGGCAGTGGTGGGAACCCGGTGGCAATCAATCGGGCGTGGCCCCCGACATGGCCAAGGCCATATTGAACGCTGCTTTCAGTGAGCCGGCATCGGCGATGCCTTTGCCGGCAATGTCGAAAGCCGTGCCGTGGTCAACGCTGGTGCGAATGAATGGCAAGCCAACCGTCACGTTGACGCCTTCATCAACACCGAGATATTTGACCGGAATCAGCCCCTGGTCGTGGTATTGGGCGACCACAATGTCGAACTCACCCCGACGGGCCCGCATGAAAATGGTGTCGCCTGGCCATGGGCCCGAAACATTGATCCCCTCGGAGCGAGCCAGGGCAATGGCGGGCTCGATGATGTCGCTTTCTTCGTGTCCGAACTTGCCATGTTCGCCTGCGTGCGGGTTCAACCCGGCAACAGCGACCCGTGGGGCAGTAACGCCGGCATGACGACAGGCTTGGTACGCCAGCCGTATGGTTTGAAGTTCCTTGTCGATCGTCAGGCTTGGGCTGACATCGACCAACGGGATATGAATGGTGACCAGGATGACGCGCAGCTCTTGATTGGCCAGCATCATGGCGAAATGTGCGGTGCCGGTGCGGTCTGCCAGGATTTCTGTATGCCCCGGGTAATTGATGCCGCCCAGTTGCATGGCGGCCTTGTTTAACGGCGCGGTGACAACGGCCCGCAGTTTGCCGGCCAGCGCATCATCGGTGGCGTGGCAAACGTATTCGTAGGCGGCGCGTCCGGCATGGGCATTCAGCACGCCGGGCTGAACCGTGTCGGGCAGGGGGCTGTGACGGTTAACGACAGCAATGGCGCCTTTGGCCAAGGGCCAGGCAATGTCATCAACGCGGTGGTAACTGTTGATGAAGAGCCTGTCTGCAAGATCGAGCGCCTTGATGGTGCGTTCGAGTACACCGTGGTCTCCGTAGACCACAACCGGCCAGGCTGGCCCTTCGGCCAGCAGGCGGATGATGATTTCGGGCCCGATGCCGGCAGCATCACCGAGGGTAATGCCGACCGGTTTTGTGTCCGGGTTGTTGTCGTGATGGGTCATGATCGTTTAGAGGGCTTCGCTGGCGTAGTCGGCCAGTCGTGAGCGCTCGCCGCGCTGCAGGGTAATATGCCCGGAATGCGGCCACCCTTTAAATCGGTCAACCACATAGGTCAGGCCCGAGCTGCCTTCGGTCAGGTAGGGGGTGTCGATTTGCGCAATATTGCCAAGGCAAACGATTTTGGTCCCGGGGCCGGCTCGGGTGACCAGTGTTTTCATCTGTTTCGGCGTCAGGTTCTGGGCTTCGTCGATGATCAGGTATTTGTTCAGGAAGGTACGTCCACGCATGAAACTCATTGACTTAACCTTGATGCGTGAACGGATCATTTCCATGGTGGCGTTTTTAGTGCTGTCGGTACCATTGCTGGCGGTGTAGCCCGGATTGCCGGTGCCCAGGTGAAGGACCTCGAGGTTGTCTTCCAGTGCTCCCATCCAGGGCAGCATTTTTTCTTCTTCAGTACCTGGCAAAAAACCGATTTCATCGCCGACAGGCACGGTAGCCCGGGTGATGATGATTTCAGAGTATCGACGTGTTTCCAGGGTTTGGGTCAGCCCGGCAGCAAGCGCCAGCAGCGTCTTGCCTGTACCCGCCTGACCCAGTAGCGAAACGAAATCGCAGTCAGGGTTCATGAGCAGATTCATGGCAAAGTTCTGCTCTCGGTTTTTGGCGGTAATGCCCCATACATTGTTTTTGCTGTGGCTGTAGTCACGCAAGGTGGCCAGTACCGCGCTTTTGCCAGTGACTTCCTTCACCTGGGCATACAGCGGCATTTCACCTTCCAGAAACACGAATTCGTTGACAATCAGCTGCGCGCACAGTGGCCCCTTGATGCGGTAGAACGTCGTGCCGCCCTGTTGCCAGGACTCCACGTCCTTACCATGCTGGCTCCAGAAATTGTCTGGCAGCGGCATGACGCCTTCGTACAGCAAATCGGAATCGTCAATCACATGATCGTTGTAGTAGTCTTCGGCATGAAGGCCCAGAGCGAGTGCCTTCAGGCGCATGTTGATGTCTTTCGACACCAGGACCACTTCGCGGTCTGTGTGCTGTTGCTGCAGGGCGTGAACCACGCCCAGAATCACATTGTCGGCCTTGCCGGCAGGCAGCGTCATGGGCAGCTCTGATTGCAGGGCTGTCGTCTGGAAATGCAATGCGCCACGGGCCTCTGCATTGCCCAGTGCGTCAAGGTGAAGACTTTCTACCGACCCCTTGTTGTCTGCAACCAGGCTGTCAAGATAACGGCTGGCTTGACGGGCATTACGGGCCACTTCCGACATGCCTTTTTTCTGGTGATCGAGCTCTTCGAGAACCAGCATGGGAAGAAAGACATCGTGTTCTTCAAACTTGAACAGCGAGCTGGGATCGTGAAGCAGGACATTGGTGTCGAGCACGAACATCTTGCGTTTCTCGACATCCAGGCGCGGTTTCTTTGTGTTGCGCGATTTTGGCGCAACGACAGGTTGTTCGCTGATGGAAGGTGTCGTCGTGACGGACAACCGCTTCTTTGAGGCAATAACGGGCGGTGCAACGGGTTCAGTCGGGGTCACGTCCGGGTTTTCAGCTTCCGGCGAGGCAAGGGCATTCAAAGACCCTTCGGCAGCCGCCGTTGCCGTACTGGCTTTGCGGCGTGTTGACTTGCGAGCCCTGGGGGGTGCCGGCGGGGCGGGTTGCTCGTCGGGTGATGTGATGAAGGCATCAAGGGTTTTGTCGACAGTAACGAGGCTTCCCGGGCGGGTCGGCAACTTGGGTAGCGGCATAAGGTGGAGGCTCCTGAGCGTGGGCTGGGGTAGGGGGCTTATTGAGCCGCTGCAGTGACGGTTTGCAGTACCTGGTCAACATGACCGGGCACTTTAAGGCCACGCCATTCGTGGGTGACAACACCTTGCGGGTTGATCAGGAAGGTGCTGCGCTCAATACCCCTGACCTGTTTACCGTACATGTTTTTCATTTTCATGACGCCGAACAGGTTGCACAGTGTTTCGTCGGGGTCCGAGATCAGTGTGAATGGCAATTCTTGTTTGCCGATGAAGTTCTGGTGCGATTTGATGGAGTCGCGTGACACACCCATCACCTGGCAACCCGCTGCCTTGAAGTCGTCGATGCGATCCCGAAAATTCTGCGCCTGGGTGGTACAGCCTGGTGTGCTGTCTTTCGGGTAAAAATACAGCACTGTCCAGTGCCCTTCAAGGCTGGCGTTGGTGATGTCGCCGGCGGTGCTTTGTGCGGTAAAGGCAGGAACGGCAGAGCCGATGGATATTTCGCTCATGTTGACTCCAGTGGCAGCAGGGCGGCAACGACACGGCGCCCCTCTGCCATCAAAATGTTGTAGGTGCGGGCGGCAGCGTGCGTACTCATGGCTTCTACGCCGATACCCGCGTCAAGCAGCGGACGAATAACCGCCGCTGGCAGAAAATGTTGCTGTTTCCCGGTGCCGACCAGAATGACTTCTGGCGCATCGTCGGGTCTGGTCGGACGGCCCTCGGGGGCATCCAGAAAATCAAGGGGTGAAACCGCAGTGTGTGCAAGCCCTGCAATATCGCGCAGCTGCTGGCTGGTAATGTCACTTACCCGAGTGGTTTCCCAGCGCTTGACCTCGCCTTCGGGACCGAAGTACACAGCATGGTCGAACCGCACGGCATTGATTTCAATATAGTGCTCGCCGTAAGCGGTGACGGTATTCAGGGCAGGGTTTGATTCAGCTTGCAATTGCACGGTAAAAACTCCAGAGGACAAGGCTGATCATAGCGCAATCGTGGCCGGAACCCATGCCGTGCATGTCGGGCAGCGGGTCGCCTTTTATTGGTTGGGGCTATCGTTTAAACTATTAGGTTATGCGCTAACCAGCCCCATTTTTCGCTTACAAGCCTCTTTTAACCCCCCAAGGAATTACCATGACGAATTTTCCTCGCATTGAGCGTTTGCCGCCGTATGTTTTCAATATTACTGGCGAGCTCAAGATGGCGGCGCGCCGTCGTGGCGAGGACATCATTGACATGTCGATGGGGAACCCCGATGGTTCCACACCAAAGCACATTGTCGACAAACTCGTCGAAGTCGTTTCGCGCCCCGATACCCACGGTTACTCGGTTTCCAAGGGTATTCCGCGTTTGCGCCGGGCTATTTCCGGCTGGTACGACCGGCGTTATGGGGTCAGCATTGACCCCGATTCCGAAGCCATTGTCACCATTGGCTCCAAAGAAGGTCTGGCGCACCTGATGCTGGCGACTCTTGACCGCGGCGATACCGTACTGGTGCCGAATCCCAGTTATCCCATCCATATTTACGGGGCGGTTATTGCCGGTGCCAACATTCGTTCGGTGCCCATGACACCGGGGCTCGATTTCTTTGAAGAAATCGAGCGTTCAGTCAAAGAATCCATTCCCAAGCCAAAGATGATGATTCTGGGCTTTCCCAGCAATCCTACGGCGCAATGTGTCGAGCTGTCCTTCTTCGAACGGGTCGTGGCACTGGCCAAAGAGCACAATATTCTGGTGGTGCACGACCTGGCCTACGCCGATATCTGCTTCGACGGTTATGTGGCGCCTTCCATCATGCAGGTGCCGGGTGCGCGCGATGTTGCGGTTGAATTTTTCACCATGAGCAAAAGTTACAACATGGCCGGCTGGCGTGTGGGGTTCATGGTGGGTAACGCCGAACTGGTCAATGCATTGGCCCGCATCAAGAGCTACCACGACTATGGCACGTTTACACCTATCCAGGTGGCGGCCATCACGGCACTCGAAGGCCCGCAAGACTGCGTGGCCGAAGTGGTCGAACAGTACCGCAACCGGCGTGATGTCCTGGCCAAAGGCCTGCACGAGGCCGGCTGGATGGTCGATATTCCCAAGGCGTCCATGTACATCTGGGCGCGTATTCCCGAGCCTTACCGTGCGCTGGGTTCGCTCGAGTTTGCCAAGAAATTGCTCGAACAGGCCAAGGTGGCGGTTTCGCCGGGGGTCGGGTTTGGCGAGTATGGCGACGAATATGTGCGCTTTGCACTGATTGAAAACGAGCAGCGTACACGCCAGGCGGTACGCGGCATTAAAGAAATGTTTCGTAAAGACGGGTTGATCAAATGAGTCCTGTAAAAGTAGGTTTGTTGGGTTTTGGTGTTGTCGGTGGCGGTACGTTCAAGGTACTTGTCCGCAATGCCGAAGAAATTGCCCGTCGGGCGGGCCGCAAAATCGAGGTGGTTGCGGTTGGCGCTCTTAACGTTGATGCCGTGCGCCAGGAAGTGGGTGACAATGTACTGGTCACCTCTGATGCCTTTGAGGTGGTGCGTCACCCCGATATCGATGTTGTGGTCGAACTCATCGGTGGCGATGGTATCGCCCGGGAATTGGTCAACGAGGCCATTGCCCAGGGTAAGCACGTGGTGACGGCCAACAAGGCTTTGCTGGCCAAGCATGGCAACGAGATTTTCGCGGCGGCCCAGGCCAAGGGCCTGATGGTTGCGTTCGAAGCCGCCGTGGCCGGTGGTATCCCTATCATCAAGGCGATTCGCGAAGGCTTGTCGGCCAATCGCATTCAGTGGGTCGCCGGTATCATTAACGGCACAACCAACTATATTCTTTCTGAAATGCGCTTCAAAGGGCTGTCGTTCAACGAAGCCCTTGCCGATGCCCAGCGGCTGGGCTACGCCGAAGCCGACCCGACGTTCGATATTGAAGGTGTCGATGCTGCCCACAAGCTCAGCCTGTTGGCTTCGCTGGCCTTCGGTATCCCCGTCCAGTTCAGCAAGGTTCACATCGAAGGCATTACCGGTCTGGCCAAAGAAGACATCGAGCACGCAGAACGTCTCGGTTACCGTATCAAGCTGCTGGGTATTACCCGTCGTTGCGAGAACGGCATTGAGTTGCGTGTTCACCCCACACTTATTCCTGCCGAACGCCTGCTGTCCAGCGTCGAGGGCGCCATGAACGCGGTGCAAGTCTATGGTGACATGGTTGGGCCTACCCTGTATTACGGCCAGGGTGCGGGTGAATTACCTACGGCTTCGGCGGTGGTGGCTGACCTGGTCGATGTGACCCGTTTGCTGTTGGCTGATCCGGGCCACCATGTGCCGCCGTTGGCGTTCCAGCCGGGTGCCATGGCCGACACGCCGATTCTTTCCATGGATGACGTCGTTTCGTCGTACTATCTGCGCTTGCGCGTTGATGACCGCCCGGGCGTTCTTGCCGATCTGGCGCGTGTTTTGGCCGATCACCAGATCTCGATCGGGTCCATGTTCCAGGAACCGCATGGTCCCGACGATGCCGATATCATTTTCCTGTCGCATCAGGCCCGTGAAGGCAATGTCAACCGTGCCCTGGAAGAGATTCAGGCCTTGCCTTTCGTCAAGTCTCATGTGACACGTCTTCGCGTGGAAAGCCTCCAATGAAATACCGTTCAACCCGTGGCGGTATGGCGCCACTGCAGTTTTCTGACATTCTGCTCGAAGGCCTGGCCCCCGATGGCGGGCTGGCCCTGCCCGAATCGCTGCCAAAAATTTCAGCTGAAACGCTTGAGTCCTGGCGCACGCTGTCGTATCCGCAACTGGCCACCGAGGTTCTGGGCCTGTTCATCGATGATATTCCGCGTGCCGACCTCGCAAAGCTCACTGCGGCAGCCTATACCACCGATGCATTTGATTCGCCCGATATTGTTCCGGTCAAGCCGCTTGATGGCGGGTTAAGCTTGTTGGGCTTGTCGCAGGGCCCAACCCTGGCCTTCAAAGACATGGCCATGCAGTTTCTCGGGCAAGTGTTTGAATACGTTCTGGCGCGTCGCAACACCACGCTCAATATTCTGGGTGCAACCTCGGGTGATACCGGTTCCGCCGCCGAATATGCCTTGCGCGGCAAGAAAGGGGTGTCGGTTTTCATGTTGTCGCCTCAGGGCCGCATGAGCGATTTCCAGCGCGCCCAGATGTACTCCCTGCAAGATGAAAACATTCATAACATCGCGGTAAAGGGTGTGTTCGACGAGTGCCAGGATATCGTCAAGGCACTGGGCAGCGATCTTGACTTCAAGTCGCGCTACCATCTGGGGGCTGTCAATTCAATCAACTGGGCGCGTATTGCCGCTCAGGTGGTGTACTACTTCTGGGGCTGGTTGCGCGTTACTACCGGTCCGGGTCAGCAGGTGTCGTTTGCGGTCCCTTCGGGTAATTTCGGCAACATTCTTTCGGGTCATCTGGCCCGTGAAATGGGTTTGCCTGTGCGTCGTCTGGTGCTGGCCACCAACGAAAACAATGTGCTCGAAGAGTTCTTCCGCACGGGAATTTATCGGCCGCGTTCCGCGGCGCAGACGCACGCCACCTCCAGCCCGTCAATGGACATTTCTCGCGCATCAAACTTTG
>JAAYID010000195.1 GCA_012744285.1 Alcaligenaceae bacterium | reverse complement strand
GGTCATAGTCGAGGCCACCGGTGTTGCGCCCGAAGGACGTATTACACCGGGTTGCCTGGGCTTATGGAATGATGCGCAGGCAGCCGAATTGGCCAAGGTAGCGGCAGCCATCAAGGCAGGTGGTGCTGTCCCCGGCATTCAGATTGGCCACGCTGGTCGCAAGGCCAGTGCCAATCTCCCTTGGGAAGGAGATGACCATATTGCCGATGGTGACCAGCGAGGATGGGAAACCATTTCTCCATCAGCAGTGGCTTTTGGTGCCCATCTACCGAAAGTCCCCAAGGCGATGACGCTCGAAGACATTACCCGGGTGCGTGATGATTTCGTTGCGGCCACCAAGCGGGCGCGTGACGCCGGATTCGAATGGCTGGAACTGCACTTTGCGCACGGCTACCTGGCCCAAAGCTTCTTCTCGGTGCACGCCAACCAGCGCACTGACCAATATGGTGGCGACTATGCGGGGCGTAGCCGCTTCCTGCTGGAAACCCTGGCGGCTGTTCGCGCAGTATGGCCCGAGCATCTACCACTGACTGCCCGCTTCGGCGTCATCGAATTCGATGGACGCGATGAGGAAACGCAGGCTGAGGCCATCGAATTGTCCGTCGCCTTCCGCAAGGCAGGTCTGGATATGTTGAATGTCAGCATGGGCTTCTCTACGCCCAAGGCCAACATACCGTGGGCACCTGCGTTCCTGGCGCCCATCGCTGAGAAAGTACGCAGTGCCACCGGGATGCCGGTGGCTTCATCATGGGGCATTGACGTGCCGGCGACAGCTGAACGTGTTGTAACTGAGCATCAGATGGACTTGGTTATGATTGGCCGTGCCCACCTAGCCAATCCTCACTGGGCTTACCATGCGGCCAAGGTACTCGGCGTTGATAAACCTTCCTGGGTCTTACCGGCACCGTATGCTTACTGGCTCGAGCGTTATAGCGCTAACTGATAGTGCGTAGAATGGCTTTGCCTGGTTCTGCGTGGGGGGCGCATGTCGGCTCCCCAGGTAATAGCGGCCGCTCCAAGACTTGCAGCTCTAATTTCCTCAACGGCTCCTACTGGCCGAACACAGACGTTCAGCTGCTTTTCTTCGTACCAAAATGGTCTTTGCCAATTCACATCAGTTAGACTTTTTAGCATGATTTCTTGTGATGCATAGGAAAAGTGGATGTATGACTAATATGTTTAATCCGTTGGGTCAACCGCTTGGTATTCCCGTTCCTGATTGGCAAGGGGCAACGCGGCCGGTAGCTGAGGTTCGGGTAGGGCGTCTTTGTCGGTTGGAGCCGCTCGAACCATCGGTTCATGCAGAGGATTTATATGAGGCTCTTTCACTGGACAGTGACGGGCGAAATTGGACTTATCTTCCCTACGGGCCATTTGATTCGGTCGAAGATTTTGCCTCCTGGTTGATCAGTGTTGGCCAGGATCAAGATGTATTGTTTTTTGTAATCATCAGTCTTGAGTCCGATAAGCCGGTTGGTATTGCAAGTTACCTAAGGATTTCGCCTGAGCAAGGAAGTATTGAGGTTGGACATTTGAATTTCTCGCCACTCATGCAGCGAACACCGATCGCGACGGAAGCGATGTGGTTGATGATGAAAGAAGCTTTTGCGCTTGGGTTTCGGCGTTACGAATGGAAGTGCAATGCGCTGAACCGAGCGTCGCGTCGCGTGGCACAGCGGCTGGGCCTGTCGTTTGAGGGTGTGTTCCGACAGGCAGCGGTGGTTAAAGGCTACAACCGCGATACGGCATGGTATGCCGCTATTGATCGGGACTGGCCGGCTCTAAATGAAGTGTTGACTCAGTGGCTTCGTACAGATAATTTTGATGCTCAGGGGCGCCAGCGTGTCTCCCTTTCGGCGCTGACGCGACCGTTGCTCGTTGCTGTGGGTTGAAGTCGTGAATATTTATATTCAAGAGTTTGCGTGAAACAGCCCGTAACGCGGTTGAGCAGCCCCTATTTGTAGGCGTTAATTACGGGGGCGTAGGTGCGTGTCTGCTCCAGCGTGTCAATGGTAAGGATGCCGTAGTTTCCTTTGGCTTCATTAATGTAGAAATCGTAATCTTTTTCTACCGTTTGAATTTCCTTGACAACTGCTCCGTGGTGGTACATGCCAAATGCCCCTTCTGAATCCGAGTCGTCAGGTGTTTGTTTCCAAACCTTGTCGTCGAATTGAAAGTGCATTGCCCCGAGTAGCTGTTGCGGATTGGCCTTTTGGTATTCGAGCGCGGCTTGCAGCTGGTCCTGCACGAACTGCGGGGTGTAATTGTTTTGTGCCCGGCTTAACCCAATTTCTGTGAAAAGGATGGGAACGCCGAATTGTTTATAGGACAGTTGGACCCAACCTTCGCCCGTACTCTCGGCATTCGCAAAGAGATAGTCTTTGCTGTTGTACGTATTGGGGCACAGCATCAGCCTGTCTTTGTATTGCGCGGTTCGAGGGTCAGTCAATAAGCGGTTGAACTGGTTCCAGCCCGGCATGTTTTGCCCGCCCTGTGCAAAAGGGGCGCCCCGTGGCACAAAGGTTACCGGTACGCCCACCGGAACGCTCTTGCTGAAACCCCGCGTGTCGGCTTCCTGGATGAAGCGCGCCACAAGACCGATGGCATTGTCGTAATACTGACCATTGCTTTCCATATCCAGTTCATTGGAAATAATTACGCCGGCGATGGCCGGATGCCAGTCTGTGCCATCTTTGTTGGCGAAATTGCGGTTCGTGAAATAGCCAGGCACTTGTTCATCCCACACATTGGCCCCTTGCGTCGGCAGCCAGTTGCTGATGGGCACCACTACTTTAAGGTGAAGGCTATCGGCGTAATCCAGAAACTGACTGTGATCGTTGCGCGGATCCCAGTCGTAGAGCCGGATCAGATTGATGCCATCCTCCTTCATTTTTTTAAGGTCGTCGCGGCAGTATGGCGCACAGCTTTGCGATAGATAAGACTGATTTCCCCAGAGCGATCCGGTTTGTTTGCGAGCGATGTCGCTGCCAAAATAGATATACGAGTTGTTGGCTGACGAAGGATCGTAACCCTTGCTAAAGGCCTGGTAACCCGTGCCTTTACCGGGCAGGGGAAAGCGCGAAAACGTACCTGAATCGATATTCAGGACAGCGCCGTTTAGCACTTCTACCGCTCCGGCGGTCTGCCCCAAAAGCGTAGCCGTGTAGCTTACTTGCCCCAAGGCTTCATCGTATGCCGGCGCGGTAAGCGTCAGGAAATAAAGTTTCAGTTTGCCGGTGGCCGTGCTTCCAATCAAGGCTGCATTGGGTGGTGAATCCTTGAAAATGTATGGCCACTGCGGGAAAAAGAAGGACATCGGCCTGCTGTCTGAGTACCGCCCCGGAGCATTGTCTACCCAGATCATGTTAGGGCCGGCGTTGCTTAACATGACCTTGTATTGATTGGCCACGGCCGTAGGCTGTAAAGTGGCCTGGTTGGCATACTGAACATACGAGGACACTTCTTTGTTGTCCGTTGAGTTGTTCAGCACGTTGAGCGTGACACTGGTGAACGTCAGAGCAGTGGTCGCTGTTTGGTCCAGAGCACCGTTCAGAACTTTCACACCGAACGTCATTGTGTTTGATTTTTCGTTGTAAATCGGCCTGGATAAAGACAAATACGCCATGCCAATGTCATCCCGGCCAGTTGCTTTGAATAGAACCGTCGCGTTGGGGTTGACTTGCCCGTAGGCACTTTGCCAGAAAGCGGGGTCGACGTAGTCTTTGAGCGCTGTGGCACCCACTTCCTGACTAGGCCGGTCGCTGTACCACAGCGCCGTGGGTTCGAGACCCTCCAGGGTAAGTGTCCAGGAAGCGTTGGTTGTACTTCCAGGCAGAGGGGGTGTCAGTTGCCCGCTTTTTGATGCGAGCACATGGATCCGCGAGGCGTATTGGTTGTCAGCGTTGCCAGTGACGACAGCGTCGCTGTCGCCGCAACTGCTCAGCGCTACACATGAAGCCAGTGCAAGCAGCACAATAAGAAAACGTTTGAATTTCAAGATATCACTCCAGGTTCTGTCTGGAAAATCACAGAAAAACGCCAAAATTTTTAGATAGCCTACTTCAGAGTTTCGGCTTTCAAGTGTCCTTCAGCATACATCCTCTTGAGCCTGACAGTGTCGGTTTTATATTTCTTCGTCCGTGTTATCCGCTTTGAGGCGCAAAGAAATTTTGAGCTGAGGCTGTTTCTGTCTTTCCGTTCCGCTCAGGGCAATTTGAAACCCGGGTAATGCAAGGGGTAACCCAAGCTTATAATTGCTGGAATACAGCATAGGGAATATGAGCTTTCCCTCACAAACATCGGTAGTAGATCCCAACGAAATGATCTGATCTTCGACAGCTTGTTCGATGGGGCAAAATAGAATTTACCCTCATGCGTTTCCCGCACTTTGACCAACGCCTCGCCGCCCTCGGCGCGCTGCCCGTTCATCGTGGCCGTGTCGTACGTACCTGGCTCAAAGGGCAGGCGCTCGACACCGGTACGCGACGACGCAGCGCC
>JAAYID010000020.1 GCA_012744285.1 Alcaligenaceae bacterium | reverse complement strand
CCGAAGTATTGCCCGACTCGCGCTTTCGCGTCACCCTGGAAAACGGCCACCCCATCGTGGCGTATACCGGCGGAAAAATGCGCAAACACCATATCCGTATTCTGGCTGGCGACAAGGTCAAGCTTGAAATGTCACCCTACGACCTGAGCAAAGGCCGTATCATTTTCCGTCATATCGAAGGCCGCCCCGTCGGCAGCAGCGCGCCGCGCCGCCGCAACTAAACACGGCATAACAACCAACGACTACAGCGGGTTGCTTGCCGGCGTCGCAAAACGCTCAAGCTCACCCGAATGGTCGCTTATATCGGCCCAACCGGCCGCGTCAGAAAAATCAATAACCGCCAACCCTGCTGGCGGGAAATCATGACGCAAACGCACCAGCGCATTGGCTCCGCCCCGACCAATCAGGCGCGTGGCCAGCGCTGAAATGCCGGGGTTATGCCCTACCAGCACCACTGTACGGTACTTGTCTGGTGCCGCCCTGACCACCTCGAGCAACGCCCCCACCGCCGCTTCGTAAATGCGCGGTTCGAACACTGCCGGCACCTGCTCGGGCAACTGTTTCTGAACTGTCGCCCAGGTTTCGCGAGTACGCTGGGCAACCGACACAATCGCATAGACAGGCACAAGACCTTCCTGGGCCATGTACCCCCCCATTTCAACCGCTTCGTCGCGCCCGCGATCTGACAAGGTGCGATCAATATCTGCCAAACCCTCACGATGGCCTGAGTGGGCATGGCGCAATAAAACCAGACGAAGCGGATCAGACATGGTTACGATTCCTGAAACGTGTAAAAATTCAAACGATAAACGCGGCTTACCTGGCCACAGCCCCGCGGGGTACATACGGCCAACCGGCAAGCAACAGGTTGCGGGTAAAACAAGCCCTCATGATAACTGGCTTGCCCGACGCACGCTTTACACATCGATCATTTTATCCGCCAGTAACAGCATCACCGCCCATTCACGCTGAACAGATCATCAGTGTGTCGCCAGTCAAGTCAACTCAAACAAGCCGAACGACACCGTTGGCGTATCGCTGCGCCAGAATGGTGTAGCGCGGACCGCCCGGCCCCGCGCCCCCGGAACGGGCCAGCACCATCTGGTCTGCCCACCACACAACCGGCGGGGCCAAACGCTGCTGTGGCACCACCACCTTGCGGGCCAGCGTTACATGAGGCCGGAACACAAGACGCTTGTCCCACCAGATGCCTTGATCATCAAGTGCGGCCCCAAAAATATCGTACAGCGTCTGTAATGCAAGGGGTATCTGCGACGGCCCTGCCCACGACAACCCGATTCGCCTGAAGGCATCCACTTGATCCAGTACCAGCTCAAACGCCGTGAACGGTATGGCCTGCAACAGATGATGAAGTTTTACCTCGTCAGCCTCGGAAACCTCGCCCAGAAAGGCCAGCGTCAAGTGCAGGTCGGCACCATGCGTCAAGCGGCCAGCCGGCAAACGGGCCTGAATCTGCTGAAGCTGCCGGGCCACCACGGGATTGGGCCACAGGGCAAAAAAATAGCGCGATGCATGCATCGCGCTATTTTGACGGGCTTCGAACGGGTGAGCAAGCCGCTGGCATAACCCTCAAGCCTGCCAAACACACTGAAATCTCGGGCACCCTGTGCCCCGCAACTACGGCAGCGGACTGACCAGCGGCCAGCCGCCGCCCGACCAAATTACACCGTTGTCGCTACGGCCGAGGGTTCTTCGGCCGAGACTGAACTGCGGATCAGGTGATCAAAGGCACCCAGTGCCGCCTTGGCACCGTCGCCGCACGCAATAATGATTTGCTTGTATGGCACCGTTGTCACGTCGCCGGCCGCAAATACGCCGGGCAACGACGTCTGGCCTTTGGCATCCACTTCAATCTCGCCGTAGCGCGACAGCTTGAGGGTACCCTTGAGCCATTCGGTGTTGGGCACCAGACCAATCTGAATGAATACCCCTTCAAGGTCCACTTTCCTTGATTCACCCGACGTGCGGTCAGTGTACGTCAGACCATTGACTTTCTTACCGTCGCCGGTAATTTCAGTCGTTTGAGCCGACACGATAATGTCAACGTTGGCCAGACTGCGCAACTTGCGTTGCAATACAGCATCAGCACGCAATTCATCGCCGAATTCAATCAGGGTGACATGGGCCACCACTCCGGCCAGGTCAATAGCCGCCTCGACGCCCGAGTTGCCACCGCCAATGACGGCAACACGCTTGCCCTTGAACAAGGGGCCATCGCAGTGCGGGCAATACGCCACGCCAGCATTGCGATATTCTTTTTCACCGGGCACATTGATTTCGCGCCAGCGCGCGCCGGTTGCCAGAATCACGGTCTTGCTCTTGAGCGTTGCACCGTTCTCGAGCTGTACCTCGACCAGGTCGCCCGCAACCAGCTTGGTCGCCCGCTGCAGGTTCATGATGTCAACGTCGTATGCCTTGACGTGCTCTTCAAGGGCGGCAGCAAAACGCGGGCCTTCGGTTTCTTTAACCGAAATGAAGTTTTCAATGGCCATGGTGTCCAGCACCTGACCACCAAAACGCTCGGCAACCACACCGGTACGAATACCTTTACGGGCCGCATATACAGCAGCTGCGGCGCCAGCAGGCCCGCCACCAACCACCAGCACATCAAATGCTTCCTTCTTGGCCAGCTCATCGGCCTTGCGCGCACTGGCGCCGGTATCGAGTTGCGCCAGAATTTCCTCAACGCTGGAGCGACCCTGACCGAATTTTTCGCCATTCAGGTACATGGTCGGAACCGACATGATCTGGCGCTGGTCAACTTCCGATTGATACAGCGCGCCATCGATAGCCACGTGACGGATGCGCGGATTGATGATCGACATCACGTTCAGCGCCTGCACCACGTCAGGGCAGTTCTGGCAGGATAAGGAAAAATACGTTTCAAAGTTGTACTCACCATCAAGATTGCGAATCTGTTCAATGACAGACTCATCAAGCTTGATGGGGTGACCGCCGACTTGCAGCAGTGCAAGTACCAGCGATGTAAATTCGTGCCCCATGGGGATACCGGCAAACGTAACCTGAACATCTGTACCGGTGCGGGCAATGGTAAACGAAGGTTTGCGCTGCGAGCCATCGGTGCCTTGAACCAGGGAAATCTTGCTGGACATGGCGGCGATTTCCTGCAGCAGTTCGTGCAGTTCGCGCGATTTTGCACCCTCGTCGAGATGCTCGATGATCTCGATAGGCTGCGTGATGCGTTCCATATATGATTGCAACTGGGCTTTGAGGCTGGCTTCTAACATGACAATGACCTTCTGTAAGAATTATTTTTAATGGGGCTGCAGCCCGGTTTTTGACTGGACCGCAGCTTGAGAGGCTGCGCCCGCTTTGTCAGGCGCAAACCACAATGGCAGACGAAATTTAGATCTTGCCGACCAGGTCCAGCGAAGGCTTCAGTGTTTCAGCGCCTTCTTCCCACTTGGCGGGGCAAACTTCACCGGGGTGAGCGGCGATGTACTGGGCTGCCTTGACTTTACGCAGCAGCTCGGATGCTTTACGGCCGATACCGTTGTCGTGAACTTCCATGACCTTGATCTCGCCTTCGGGGTTGACAACAAACGAACCACGCAGTGCCAGACCTTCTTCTTCGATCAGAACTTCGAAGTTGCGGGCCAGAACCTGTGTGGGGTCACCGAGCATGGGGTACTGAACCTTGCCAATAGCTGCCGAGGTGTCGTGCCATGCTTTGTGCGAGAAGTGGGTATCGCACGAAACGGCATAGACCTCAACGCCCAGCTTCTGGAATT
>JAAYID010000019.1 GCA_012744285.1 Alcaligenaceae bacterium | reverse complement strand
TGGCTCTGAAAACTGATGACAGCAACCCGCCACTCGTCGCAGGCAGCGCCGCCGTTGGTTAACCGCTTCGAGGGGCATGAAGCGGGTTGGCGTCGTCGTGTGTTTGTTGTCATTTTCGAGGCCGACACGCGGGCAGGTCGCTGGTTTGACTTTATCCTGATCGCTGCCATTTTGCTTAGCGTGGCAGTGGTCATGCTCGACAGCATCGAGGCGATGCGCCTGCGTTTTGGGGCATCGCTGACCGCCATCGAATGGGCGTTTACCTTTTTGTTCACGGTTGAATACATTGCGCGTCTGGCGTGCGTCAAACGTCCGTTGGCGTATGCCCGCAGCTTTTATGGTGTGGTCGACTTGCTGGCGATCTTGCCCAGCTACGCTGCCGTGTTCATGCCCGAACTGCATGCTCTGTTTGATTTGCGCCTGTTGCGGTTGTTGCGGATTTTTCGTCTGCTGAAACTGGCCTCGTATGTGCGCGAGTACTCGTTGCTGGGGCAGGCCTTGCTGGCCAGCCGGCGAAAAATCATTATTTTCCTGTCGGTGGTTGCCATTGTGGTTACTGTCAATGGCACGTTGCTGTACGTCATCGAGGGGGGGCCAGGCACGCCGTTCAGCAGTATTCCTACATCCATTTATTTTGCCATCACGACCCTGACCACCGTCGGGTTTGGTGACATCACGCCGCAAACTGACCTGGGGCGTGCCATTACGTCGTTCACGATGATGATTGGATGGAGCATTCTGGCCGTGCCGACCGGTATCATTTCCTCTGAGCTGACGGCCCAGCGTTTCTGGCCGTCAATCAATACCCGAACCTGTCCCGAATGCCTGACCAGCGGGCTGCAGGCCGATGCAAAGTTCTGCAAGAACTGCGGTTCGGCACTGCCAAAATATGATGCAGACCCCGAGAACTGATTGTTTGCCTGGCAAACCTCATGCCTCAGCGGGTAAGAATGTCGACGTTATGGCTCGATGCGGAGCCTGTAATTTTCTTCTTTGATTGTCCTGTTTCCTGTCTGCAGCGTGGCTGCGGGCACGTCTGATATTGGGTTTTTATGTCTGTTCAACGTATTCGAAACGACTGGTTTTCGAACATTCGCGGTGATGTCCTGGCCGGGCTGGTCGTGGCCCTGGCGCTTATCCCTGAGGCGATAGCCTTTTCAATCATTGCCGGTGTCGACCCCAAGGTGGGTTTGTACGCCTCGTTCAGCATGGCGGTTGTCATTGCCTTTGCCGGAGGGCGACCAGGCATGATTTCGGCGGCAACCGGTGCCATGGCGCTGGTGATGGTAACGCTGGTCAAGACGCATGGTCTTGAGTACCTGCTGGCAGCCACTGTGCTGACTGGGGTGTTGCAGATTCTGGCAGGTGTGTTGCGTCTGGGCGTGTTGATGCGGTTTGTGTCGAAGTCGGTTGTGACCGGTTTTGTCAATGCCCTGGCGATTCTAATTTTCATGGCCCAGTTGCCCGAGCTGATCAATGTCAACTGGATGGTATACCCCATGGTCGCTGCGGGTCTGGCCATCATTTATCTGTTCCCGTACATCACGCGCTCGGTGCCTTCGCCACTGGTGTGCATCATTGTGCTGACGGCCGTTGCGATGTACTTCGGGTTTGATATCCGTACCGTGGGCGACATGGGCGAATTGCCCGACAGCCTGCCCGTGTTTCTGCTGCCCGATGTGCCTCTGAATCTTGAAACCCTGAAAATTATCTTCCCTTATGCCCTGACGCTGGCGGTGGTCGGTTTGCTGGAATCCATGATGACCGCATCCATTGTTGACGAGCTGACCGATACCACCAGCGACAAGAATCGTGAATGTGTTGGCCAAGGGGCGGCCAATATCGTGACTGGATTTTTTGGCGGCATGGCCGGATGTGCCATGATCGGCCAGTCGGTGATTAACGTGAAGTCGGGGGGGCGGGGCCGCCTGTCTGCCTTTGTAGCCGGGACAGTATTGTTGGTGCTGGTCGTCTTTCTGGATGACTGGGTCAGCCAGATCCCGATGGCCGCTCTGGTCGCTGTCATGATCATGGTGTCGATCGGCACCTTCAAATGGTCGTCATTACGTGACCTGTTTACGCATCCGAAAACGTCCAGTATCGTCATGGTAGCGACAGTTGCGGTGGTTGTGGCCACGCACGATCTGGCTCAGGGCGTGTTGGTGGGCGTATTGCTTAGCGGCATTTTCTTTGCGCATAAAGTGGGGCGTGTGTTGCGCATTACGTCGGCCACCGAAAACGAAGGTCGAACCCGCGTGTACGCCGTTGTTGGCCAGGTGTTTTTCGCCTCGTCCGAGGCATTCAACAAGGCTTTTGATTTCAAGGAAGCCATTGAAAACGTTTGCATCGATGTGTCACGGGCGTGCTTCTGGGACATTACCGCCATCAGTGCGCTGGACACCGTGGTGCTGAAGTTTCGTCGTGAAGGTGCCCAGGTCGAGGTCGTCGGGCTTGATGAAGCGTCGTCAACACTGGTTGACCAGTTCGCGATTCACGACAAGCCCGGGGCGATGGATCGCCTGATGGGCCACTAAGGAGACAGCCATGAACACAGTTATTGCCTGTATAGACGATACCCCGCGTGCGGCGGTGGTGTGTGATTTTGCCATCTGGGCCTCACGCTTGCTGGATGTGCAGCTCGCGTTCTTGCACGTGCTCGATCGTCACCCCGAGCGTGCCAGTGTCAGTGATTACAGCGGTGCGTTGGGCATTGATTCGCAGGAAAGCCTGCTTGAACAGCTCAGCACGCTTGATGAAGCCCGCAGCCGTCTGGCTCAGGAGCAGGGCCGACAGATTCTTCAGGCAGCGCGCCAGCGTGCCGAGAAGGCCGGTGTGGTCAATGTCGATACGTTACAGCGGCACGGGGTGTTGGCCGAAACCTTGCTGGACATCCAGCCTGAGACTCGCTTGGTTGTCATGGGGCAGCACCAGCATTCTGACCTGGGGCGTTCATCGTGGTTTTTTGATGAAAATGCCGAGCGTGTCGTGCGCTCGTTGCAGCGCCCCGTCATGGTAGTGAATGGCGACTATAAAGCGCCGGAGCGTTTCGTGATTGCGTTCGACGGCAGTGAGACCGGCCGCAAAATGGTCCAGATGGTGGCGGCCAGCCCTTTGCTCAAAGGGCTCGAGTGTCATGTGCTGTCGGTGTCCGATGCCAGCGAGGCTCTCGTCGAGAGTTTGGCCTGGGCACGTGAAATGCTTGAAGGTGAGGGGTTTGCCGTTACCGCAGTCATTCGTGGCGGTGAGCCCGAGGTCACACTGCGCGATTACATCGCTGAAATCCGGGCCCATGTGCTGGTGATGGGGGCCTACGGCCATTCGCGCATTCGCCATCTGATCATGGGCAGTACGACGACGACTCTGCTGCGGACCAGCCCGATCCCTGTCTTGGTGTTGCGTTAAGGCGATACGCCCGGCCCGTACGAGCACTTTAGCTTAGCAGGTACTACCTTGGTGGCGGCCGGTCGTGCGGCTCGTGCCGCGTTGCTGGCACCCGATAAAGGGGCGCGCATCGGCGAGCTCTATGCCATGCGCTATCACCTTGAGGGTGCCAGAACCGAAACCGAAAAGCTGCATGTCCTGATGGCAGATCCTGACGGCAAGGAAATGGTTTCAAATGCCCTTGGGGCGATTGCTGCGTATGCGGCGGCATTGGAAACGTATGCGACTCAGCTCGAAGCCGCAGGGCTTGACATCGACTCTCTGCAAACGCTGGCACGTCATGAAATGACCTTGTCGCAGGCAACCACGCCGGTTGATTTGACGCGTGCCCGTGATGGCAGTGTCATGTCGGCCATGGAGACCATGCGCGTCGCGTTGAGCGATGCCGTCTGGCGCGTGCATGCCAGCAGTGATTCAATTGCCACCGGTGCCCATCAGATTGCCGTGGGCAATACAGATCTGGCGCGTCGTACCGAAGCCCAGGTGGCCAGCCTGACACAGACGGCAGCTGCGATGGAGCAGCTGTCAAGTACGGTGGTCAGCAATGCGGATGTCTCGCGTCAGGCCGCGCAGATGGCGCTGACGGCTCGCCAGTCGGCTGAGCGGGGGGGTGACGTCGGAAGAGCTGGAATTGATCGACCAGGAGGCGTATGCGCAACGCGTGTCTGTGCCCATGGCTCCGCGCCTGTCGACGGCAACCCATGGTGGTTATCAACCGGCTCTGGCATAGTTTTCGGGGTGACTATTTGTTATCATCGAAAACCAGTTGCCGATAACAAAAGGGCCCGTCAATACCATGTCCGTTCGCCCCTGTTCTGCTTGCCGCGATGGCGAGCCACTCGATTTTCAGTTCAGCTACGCCTACCAACCCATTCTTGACGTCAAAAAACACAGTGTTTTTGCTCACGAAGCCTTGGTGCGTGGCCCGGCGGGCGAATCTGCATTTTCAGTCTTGTCCAAGGTCAACGAAGACAATCGCTACAAGTTTGACCAGGCCTGTCGGGTAAAAGCCATACAAACGGCGGCGGCCATCAGCTTGCCCTCGCGCTTGTCCATCAACTTCATGCCGAACGCCATTTACAAGCCCGAACTTTGCATTCGCACCACGCTCGAGGCGGCGCGGCAATTCAACTTCCCGATTGATCGCATCATTTTTGAAACCGTCGAGGGTGAGCAGGTCAACGATGGGAAATGGCTGGCGCAGGTGCTTAAAGAGTATCAGCGCATTGGTTTTCTTACGGCTATCGACGATTTTGGTGCGGGTTTTGCCGGCCTGAACCTGCTGGCTGATTTCCACCCCGACATCATCAAGCTCGACATGGGGCTGGTGCGCGACATTCACGCCAGCAAATCGCGTCAGGCCATCGTACGGGGCATTGCCGGTATTGCAGGTGAACTCAATATCATGCTGGTGGCTGAAGGCGTTGAGGTCCTGGACGAGTACCTCTGCCTGCGTGATCTGGGTATCGACCTGATGCAGGGTTACTTGTTCAGCAAGCCGTTATTCGAGTCGTGCGTTCAGCTCGACAAGGTGCATTGGCCAGTCTGATACCGGCGTTGATGCCGGGGGCGATTACGTTGTCTGTCATGTTGCAGAGGTGTCCCTTCGCAAATTGACCCCGGGGTTTCGCTATCCGGGGTTACTTCTGCCTTGCGGTAGTGTCAGAGGCAATGCGGCCATCAACCAACGTGATAGTGCGATCACAGGTTTCTGACAGCCGCGGGTCGTGTGTCACGATCAGTACGGCGCAGTTGTAGCGCAGGTTGAATTCCCGAAACAGTTCAAACACCCCGGCTGCGGTTTGCGTATCCAGATTGCCGGTCGGTTCGTCGGCCAAGAGCAAGGCCGGGCGGCTCATGAGGGCGCGTGCGATCGCCACGCGTTGCTGTTGGCCTCCGGACAAATCACCCGGTTTGCGGTCGACAAACTTCAGCAGCCCGACCTGGTCCAGCAGTTCCAGCGCCTGTTCACGCATTTCTGCGGTGGGGCGGCCTGCTGTGATCATTTTGGGCATCAGCACGTTCTCAAGCACATTGAAGGCCGGAATCAGGTGGTGGAACTGGAAGACGAACCCGATGTGGCTGCTGCGCATGGCGGTCAGGGCTTCATCGTCCATGGTTTGTGTCGGCTGCCCCAGCACATACAGTTCACCCGAGGTCGGCTGGTCCAGCAGGCCCAGCAGGTTCAGCAAGGTGCTTTTTCCGGAACCCGAAGGGCCCACCAGGGCGGTGAACTCACCCGGATGAATACGCATGTCGATACCGTGAAGGACTTCCAGTTCGTTGGGCTTGCCGACGTTGTACGATTTGCGCAGGCTTTCAAGCCGCAGTACGGCGTTGCGTGTGGTGTCAGACATAGCGGATGGCCTCGACCGGGTTCAGGCGGGCGGCTCGCCAGGCCGGTACCATGGCGGCCAGTACGCCGGTTACGGTCGCTGACAGCATGGTGACCGGTATCAGGCTGGGCATGAGCGGTATGTAGAACAGCCTGGGGCCGAAGGTATTGAAGGACCAGACGAGGGCATAGCCGGCGGCGGCACCAAAGGCTGATCCGGCCATGCCCAGAACGGCGCCCTGGATCAGGAAAACCTGCAACATCTGGCTGCGTCGCATGCCCATGGCGCGCAAGATGCCGATTTCACGGGTGCGCTGGGTGACGCTGATGGCCAGTACACTGGCAATGCCAAAGGCAACCGACACGGCCACAAAAAAACTGATCATCGTGGTTGACAGGCGCTGTGAGCTCAGGGCGTTCATCAGTTGGGCATTGGTTTCGATCCAGCTTTCGGCTTTCAGGCCCGTAAGCTGACCGATGCGGCGCGCCACGGTATCCGCCTGGAATAAATCCGTCACGGTGACATCAATGACGGTGACCCCTCCGGGCAAGTCGAGCAATGACTGGGCTTGCTTCAGGTCGAGATACACATAGCGCAAGTCAAGTTCGCGCACGCCCAGTTCGAAAATTCCGGCAATAGTGACGGTTGCAATGCGGCCATCGCCGGCCTCGATGCGCAGTTTGCCACCGACCCGAAGCCCCAGGTCACGGGCCAGCAGGCTGCCGATGACCGCATCACCGGCACCGACGCGGAATTCGCCGTCGATGATGTCGTTACCGACCGGGATAATCTGTTGATAGCGTACCGGGTCGATACCCACCAGTGAGACCGATTTGCGCACGGCACCCCGGCGCGCGAAGGCCGGCCCGGAAATGACCGGCGATACCGCCGTGATGGCCTCCAGACCGTCGAGCGTGGATTGCACAGCCAGCCAATTATTGATTGAACGCAGGCGTTGCGCGCGCGGGTCTTCCAGCACCAGGCGGTGGGCCTGGCCCGACAGCGGGGCGATCAGGTTGCGTTCATCGGGTGGTTCTACACGGATGTGGGCCTGGGTGCCCAGGGTGCGTTCGATGATGTTGGCCTGCAACCCGTTGATCAAGGTGGTGATGAACACAATGACCGATACCCCCACTGCGATGCCCACCAGAATCAGGGCGGTCTGGGTGATATTTTGTCGCAGAAACTTGAGGGCGACATTCGATTGCAGCCAGAACATTGGCCGCGCCTTCAGTTGAACTTCATGGGGGTTTCACCCCGTGTCGATCCGGCGTCATTCCGGGGCAGGCCCGGCATGGGCTGGGGGCTCAGCCGGACACGCTGCCCGGGCTGGACTGCGTTTGATACCCGGGCCACGGTATCGCCCGCATCAAGTCCCTCGACGACTTCTGTAAGATTCTGACCCCGCAGACCGGTTTTGACGGGGACACGTTCAAGCGTACCGTTGTCGAAACGCCAGACCTCGGTCTGACCGTCGGTGCGACGTTGCAGGGCGTCATTGGGCACGACCAGGGCCGCATCACGCGTACCGGTTGTAATAGTGACCGTGACGGTCAGGTCCTGTCGCAGGAAGTCGGGTAATGTTTCGGGCGCCAGGCGCACGTCAACGGTGCCCCGCTCAGGATCGACCGCCGGTGCGATTGAGGTGATGACGGCGTTGAATGGGTGGTCCGGCCAGGCATCGGTAATGGCAATGGCCTTTTGGCCGGTCGCCAGCACGCCAAGATTGCGTTCATCAACAGGTACCAGCAATTCGGTGTCGTTTTCGGCAGAGAGGGTGAATAAGACTCGCCCCGGCTGGACCAGATCGCCGGGTTCGACGTTGCGGGTCAGGATGGCGCCGTCTTTTTCAGCCCGCAAAATGGTTTTGTCCAGATCGGCCTGGGCGGCGCGCAGCCGTTCTTGCAGGATGGTTTCCTGGACCCCGCCCTCTGCCAGCGCCTGGACGTCAAGGCGGGCTTGTTGTGCAACGGCGCGAGCGGTTGCGACGGCATTGGCGGCCTGTTCGACAATTTCCTGGGTAACGGCGCGAGAGGCGAGCAAGGATTCCCGTCGGCCAAGTTCGCGCTGTGCCTGCGCCAACTGTGATTCTGCGCGCGCCAACGCGGCCTTGGCTTGTGGTCGTTGTGAGGTTTGCAGCAATTCGAGTGCTGCGCGCGCTTCGTCGACACGAGCCTTGATGCTGTCAGCCCGCAAAATGGCCAGGATGTCCCCCTTTTTGACACGATCGCCTTCGCGCACCCGGCGCTCGGTGACGACCGCCGTGATTTCACTGCCAATCTGGGCTCGCGAGTTCGCCACCACGCGGCCGGTGGCAACGACGTGCTGGAGCAGGGGCGCACTTTCGAGAACGTAACCCGACACAATGGGGCCTTGCCAGTTGCGCCAGCCCCATAAGGTGGCCACAGCCAGAATCATCACGCCAAGCCAAAGTTTCCAGCGCGCAGTGAATTTGCTCACGATTGATGCGTCCTGTCGATGTCAGGGTTTGAGTATATCGGCAACCGTTAGTGGCAGGCGCGCCAACGCTGGATTTCCATAGGTATTTGTTCGAGGCTTGCCAACAGTGTGACGTCGGGTACGCCGCGTCGGTGCAACAGGGTATGCGGGCTGCCCGCCCACAGTTCGATATCCGGATCCAGCAGGCTGCGCAGCTCGCCAAGCCCTTCTGCGGCCTGGCCCGGATTGCTGGCGGCAGAAAAACTGACGGCAACGATGTCGGCACGGTGTGCTCTGGACGCGTTGACCAGGTCTTGCAACGGGGTTTGGGCCCCCAGGCTCATGCAGGCACAGCCATCGACCTGGAACATGACTTCGGCCATCAGCAGGCCCAGGCTGTGGCTTTCACCCGGAAAGGTGGACAGCAACACGCGTGGCCTGCTGCCCGCAGCGGCCTCGGGCGCCGCCGCCATGGCCGAGCGCAAACTGGTTTCCAGTACTTCACTGCACAAATGCTCTTCAAAAATATGCAGTTCACCACTGGCCCAGGCCTCGCCGATTTCATGCATCAGGGGTAACGCCACATTCAGTACGAATGGAGCCAGTCCGGTTCGCATAATGGTTTGCGAGAAGCGACGACGGATTTGTGCCGGATCGTGGGTTTTCAGCAAGTCAATGATGTCGCGGGTTTCGGTGGTCTGGTGTGCTGATGCCCTGGCGCCTGTAGACATCGGGACATCGCTGTCCCGCAATTCTTCGCCCATTCGATGCAGCTCGCTCAGCTCAAGGGCAACGATCCGGCCGGGCCGATGGCCCGCATCCAGCAAGCGTTTGATCACACGCAGTTTTTCGACCTGATCCGCCGGGTAAAGACGTTCGCCATTGGCGTCACGTACCGGTTGGGGAAAGCCGTAACGCCTTTCCCAGACACGCAGGGCATCTTTGCCGATGCGGGTGTCGCGTTCGACGGCCGTGATGTTGAGCATGATCTGGTTGGCGTTGGGCGATACAGTCATGGTGATTTTTGCCAAATGAAGTGTATTTGTCTTGGACAACTATGATAGCAATTAATATTGTCTTAGACAAACAATTGTCAAAACATAAAATTGCCGTTAATATTCATGAATGAACTGGAATTGACTAGGACAAAATAGAGCTTGTCCACGAAAAGGAGTCGCGCATGAAAAAGGTCGCTGTGATTGGGTCCGGAATTTCAGGACTGGGGGCCGCCTGGACGCTGGTCCGGTCCGGGGTTGATGTTCGCGTCTCGTTGTTCGAGGCAGCGGGCTACGCAGGGGGGCATACCCATACGGTCGACGTGACTCTGGCCAATTCCGACGGTGTCCCCGTAACACATGGTGTGGATACGGGTTTCCTGGTGTTTAATCATCGGACCTACCCGCAACTGGTTGAGCTGTTCCAGACGCTGGGCGTCGAAACCGCTGCGTCCGATATGTCATTTTCGGTGCAGGCCAATCAGGGGCGTCTTGAGT
>JAAYID010000194.1 GCA_012744285.1 Alcaligenaceae bacterium | reverse complement strand
CACTCTTCAGCCTGGGGTTTCGGCCACTTTACATCGGCGGCATGGCCTGGGGCCTGGTCACCATTTTCATCTGGGTGTTTGTACCTGACCTCATTTCTCCTCAATTGGGGCCACTGGCATGGCACGCCCATGAAATGCTTTGGGGGTTCATTGCAACCATCGCTGTGGGCTTTTTACTGACAGCCGCGGCCACCTGGACCGGCGCCAACCCGGTGCAAGGGCGCGCACTGGCCACCCTCTGCGGTCTGTGGCTGGTCGCCCGACTCGCCTACCTGGCCCCAGGTACCGCCATGCTGGTACTGGCGGTACTGGCAGAAACACTCTTTCTGCTACTGGCCGCACTGGCACTGTGGCGCGTGATACAGCAGGCAAAAAGTCACCGCAATTATGGGCTGCCCTGGCTTCTTCTGGGTCTGGCCATCGCAAACCTGATGTTTGTAAACACCGCCCACGAGGGCAACTACAACGCACTGATGGCGGCCTTCCAGATCGGGCTTATTGATATGGCCGTGATCGCCCTGCTGGTTGCACGACGTGTCATCCCGTTCTTTGCCATGCGCGCTATCCAGGGGTTAACACTGCCGATGCACACCGGTTCCGGACAGATACAACTGGCCCTGGGGCTGCTGGCCATCATTACCGGGCTGCTGGGTTTGCTTGCTTTATCAGGCAGCGCCCTTCTGCTGACCGGTTTCATCGGGCTGTATCAACTGCAGGGCTGGAAACCCCTGGCGGTCAGGCATCGCCCCATCTTGTGGATTCTATATGTCGGCTATGCCCTGCTGGCCTCGGGCCTGATCACCGCCGGTGCGTGGCAGCTGGACCTGTTGCCGGCACCCTGGGCCCGGGCCGCCGTCCCGGTCCATGTCATCGGCATGGGCGGTTTTTCGGTACTGATTATCGGCATGGTCACCCGAACTGCACTTGGCCACCTGGGACGCCCCCTGCAACTGGACCGCAGCATGCTTATCAGCTACATTCTTGTGCTTGCCGCCGTTGTGTTCCGATTGTCGGCGATGTGGCCATCGGCTGCCTACGCTACGCTCCTTTATCTTTCGGGGGCATGCTGGGTGGGTGCCATGGCCTTGTATCTTTGGCGTTTCGTACCCTGGCTGATTCGCCCGCGCAGCTCCTGAACCGGCTACGGGGGATTGACCACCAAGGTGCAGGCGCCCCACTGTCGTACCCTGCCCTCTATGCGCCTTACCACCCTCACCGACTATGCCCTGCGTTTGCTGATTTACGTCGGCCAGCACCCCGATCGGCTATGTACCATCGCAGAGATCGCGCAGGCCTATCGAATCTCTGAAACCCATCTGATGAAAATCACACATCGGTTGGCGCAGCAAGGCTGGCTGCAAACCGTACGCGGCAAGCATGGCGGCATGCGCCTGGCCAAGCCCCCCCACGAGATCAATCTGGGCGCTGTGGTACGCGATACCGAGAATGATTTTGCCCTGGTCGAATGCTTCACAACCGGCAATGCCTGTACCATCACAGGCCGCTGCGGGTTGACCGGCATTTTCAGCAAAGCCCTGGAGCACTTCCTGAGTTACCTCGACAACTACACATTGGCCGATGTGCTGCCGACCAATGGCAAAACCGCGCCCGAAGGCGCGGAATTTCCGGTTAAATTCGATCGCAACGTATTGTGACCGGGTTGGCACGCAATTCGGTAATGACCGCATCACTGACCGTACCTTCCACATCAGAAATCACATAACCCACCTGCCCCAGCGTTTGCAGCTGCTGGCGCACAATATTCAAACCATGTGCAGCCATCAGGCTGCTCAGGCTGCCCAGGGCGCCCGGCTCGTTACGGTGCACATGCAGGATACGTGTCGCATTACCCGCATCCTGGTAGGGGATCTCGGGGAAATTAACCGCCCCCTTGGTGGCACCACCCTGCACAAAACGCACCAGTTTCTCGGCAACTTCGCGACCGATGTTTTCCTGGGACTCCTGGGTACTGCCCCCGATGTGCGGCGTGAGAATGACATTGCGCATGCCGATAAGCGGGCTTTGCAAGGCTTCGTCGCGTCCCTTGGGCTCAATCGGGAAGACATCCAGCGCCGCGCCTGACAGGTGTTCGGATTGCAAAGCCTGATGCAAGGCATCAATATCCACCACCGTACCGCGCGACGCATTGATCAGGATACTGCCCCTTTTCATAGTGGCCAGGGCCTTGGCATCGATCAGGTTACGCGTACCTGAGCCCCCAGGCACATGCAACGTGACCACGTCGGACTGCTCAAGCAGTTGTGCCAGCGACGTGCAGGCCCGGGCATTACCGAGCGGTAGCTTGGCCTCGATGTCGTGAAACACCACCCGCATCCCAGCGGCCTCGGCCAGAATGCCTACCTGAGAACCGATATTGCCATAACCCACAATGCCCAGCGTTTTACCGCGCGCCTCAAACGCACCATCGGCGGTTTTATCCCAATGACCATGGTGGACACGATCGTTCTTTTCAGGGATACGTCGCAGCAGCAAAATGGTTTCGCCCAGCACCAGTTCAGCCACTGACCGGGTGTTCGAAAATGGTGCATTGAACACCGGAACGCCCCGCATCATGGCAGCGTCCAGATCAACTTGGTTGGTACCGATACAAAAACAGCCCACGGCACGCAAGTCGGGAAGGCCAGCGAAAAGCGCAGCATCAAGATGGGTTCGCGAACGAATACCTACCAGAGCCGCCCCCTTCAAGGCCGCGGACAACTCATCAGACGGCAAGGCAGACTTGTACGTGACGACATCCGTCAGACCGGCGGCAGCAAAGACGTCCAGGGCGCTGGGGTGAATATTTTCGAACAAGACAATACGCGTCATGATGGCTTCCTGTAACAAAACAACGAAGCCTTATTGTGGACCATCTGTCAGAAAAAAGCCCTCACATCCCTATGAAGATCAGGGGCAAACAGCCAAGAGAAAACGTTTGCGGCCGCCATCAGCCGCGCCAACGCAAAAAAACTGGCACATAACTTGCTTCATACACACTGTCGGCCAGGGTTCAACACCGGCCGGGCAGCCCGGTCTGGATTTTTGCGGAGGTTAGAAATGAAGCCATCACTGAACAGCGAACATTATGCCCACCCCCGTCGGCACCCCTGCCGCATCCATAAGCGCGAGCCCGAATGCGCCGCCTATGTGTTGCCATCACTCTTGCGCTGCTACGTTCCCGGCGTCAAAGTGATGCCAGAGGCACGGCTGGCCCACCGCCTTGTCAAGCACCTTGACGTATTCAGCGTGCTGGGCCAATTCTTCGGGCGACGCCCTTAACACCCTCAACACCGAAGCATCAAACGCAGACGGCCCATTGCCAGGGCCTCCGGAGGCGTCCGATGCATCAAAATCAATTAACAGGGAATCCTGGCCACGGGTCATGGCCAGCCAGACCTCCGCCAGCAATTCGGAGTCGAGCAACGCCCCGTGCAAGGTTCGATGCGCATTCGAAATGCCGTAGCGTTCGCACAAGGCATCCAGGGAATTACGTTT
>JAAYID010000193.1 GCA_012744285.1 Alcaligenaceae bacterium | reverse complement strand
GCCATGGTGTATGCCCTGGTCACCGGCGCGCTGGTTTTGCGCACCAAAGGCGTGTATTTCATCATGGTCACACTGGCCTTTGCCCAGATGGCCTATTACGTCTTCCACGATACCAAGCTAGGTGGCGGCAGCGACGGCATTTATCTGTACGTTCGTCCGCAATTGCGCCTGGGTGACTGGGTCTTGCTCGACATCAGCAATAACTACACCTTCTATTTGTTCACACTGGGCTGCCTGCTGTTCGCCTGGGCCTTCCTGGCCATGCTGATGCGCTCCCGTTTCGGCGCGGCCCTCACCGGCATTCGCGTCAACGAGCAACGCATGCGAGCTGCCGGTTTCTCAACCTTCGGCTACAAACTGACGGCCTACGTCGTAGCGGCCGGGTTTGGTGGCCTGGCCGGTCTGCTGTACGCCGCCAAAGACGGTTACGTCAACCCCGAACTGATGGGTTGGGAACAATCGGGGCTGGTGCTGTTCATGGTTATTCTTGGGGGTGTCGGCCGGCTATGGGGCGCCATCATCGGTGCCGTCGGCCTGATCCTGTTGCAAGAGTTTTTCCAGTCTGCCGCGATTTTCGGTTCGTTTGCCATCCACTGGCACCTGACCTTTGGCCTGGCCATTATTGCCCTGGTTGCGTTCATGCCCAACGGGTTGATCGGGCTGCCCGAGCAGTTGCGTGCGCGGCGCAACCGCACGACCTCATCGGCAACGGCACATTAAGGGTTCAGACATGTCTCAAATACTTTTATCGGCCAAAAATATCACGCGGCGTTTTGGTGGCCTGGTCGCCATCGATAATGTCTCGGTTGATCTGAAACAGGGTTCGGTACACGCGGTCATCGGCACCAATGGTGCGGGAAAATCCACACTGATCAATGTCCTGTCGGGTGAAATACCCCCCAGCGAGGGCAGCATCATGATGCTGGACAAAGACATCACGCAATGGTCTCAACCCGATCGCGCCCGTGCCGGGCTGGGCCGCAGCTACCAGCGCACCACCATTTTCCCTTCGCTGACAGTGCACGAGAATTGCCGCTTGTCGGCACAATCCAACCATCAAAAGTTCTGGAGCTGGGCTACACCGGCCAGCAAGTGTACATTCAGCAACGAGGCGGCCCAACGTGCGCTTGAGGCGGCTGGCCTGGCCGAGTTTGCCCATACCAAGGCCGGTCTGTTGTCTCATGGCGGCAAGCGGCAACTTGAAATTGCCATGTGTCTGGCCACGCACCCCAAAGTACTGCTGCTCGACGAGCCGCTGGCCGGAATGGGGGCTGAAGAAACCGACCGCATGCTGAACTTGCTTGATTCCCTGAAGAAAGAACATGCGATCTTGCTCGTTGAGCACGATATGGACGCCGTGTTCCGCATCTCTGACGAGATCACGGTCATGGTCAATGGCTGTGTAATTGCGCACGGTGCACCTGACGATATCCGTACGAATCCTGAAGTACAAACCGCCTACCTGGGGGAAGAAGAATGACCGTCCTGATCGACGCCCAGGGCATCAATACGCACTATGGGCAAAGTCACATCCTGTTTGATGTCAACCTGCAGATCAATGCGGGGGAATCCGTGGGTTTGCTGGGTCGTAATGGCATGGGAAAAACAACGCTGATCCGCACGCTGATGGGGCATTTGCGACCAACGGCAGGCACGATCAAGATTCGTGGCAATGACCAATCCAAGGCGGCGCCTTACCAGATCGCCCGGCAGGGGGTGGCGTATGTACCCGAGGGTCGTGGCATTTTCCCGAATCTCGATGTGCGTGAAAACCTGATGGTGGCGGCGCGGCCTGGGGTCAATGGCCGCAATGACTGGAATTATGAGCGGGTTCTCGAAACATTCCCGCGGTTGACAGAACGGTTAGGTCACGGGGGTCAGCAGCTTTCGGGGGGTGAGCAGCAGATGCTGGCGATTGGCCGTGCGCTGATGACGAACCCTGATGTGCTGATTCTCGATGAGGCGACCGAAGGCCTGGCTCCGCTGATTATCGCCGAGATCTGGCGAATTATCGGCACGATTCGGGATACCGGGGTGGCGACGCTGATTGTTGACCGGAATTATCGCAAGGTGCTGGCGAATACGGATCGGTGTGTGGTACTTGAGAAGGGGGTAGTGGTTGAACAGAAGGATAGCGCCACGCTGATCAATCAACCGGATTTGCTGACAAGGTATCTGGGGGTTTAGAAACGAGGGCAGCTTTGATAAGCCGCCGGGTTTGGGAACGGCTGCTTTTTGAGTGGCCGTTTTTTTTGATGCTTGGGTTCAGGCGCAGGTTTTTCACAGGCGCTGCGCCGGCGTGATCAGGACAGGCCATGGCATCCATAGCGTGCACAAGTGTGCGCATATAATATATTCAAAAATATGCGCATCGTTTGCGCCATTGCCTAAAGAGACTCACGATGCACACCACAAATCAATCGCGCAGAACCACCAAGCGCGCAACCAATATTTCGCTGGCCGAAGACATTCTGGCCCATGCCAAAGCCTTGCACATCAATATTTCGCAAGCGGCCGAAGCCGGCATTACGCAGGCCATCGCACGCAAGCGCGCGGAGCTTTGGCTGGCCGATAATCACGAAGCCATTGAAAGTTCCAATGCCTTTGTTGTAAAGCACGGCCTACCCCTGGCGAATCACAGGATGTTCTGATGAGCCTTGAACGCTACAACGTTTACCCCAACACGTCAGGCTCGGGGTACTTGCTGAATGTGCAGGCTGACATCATGCAACCGTTCAACACACGTGTGGTAGTACCATTGCTGCCCTTGAACGACGCACCCAAGTCTGCTGCCACACTGAACCCCTTGTTCGACATTGATGGTGTTGAGCATGTCATGGTTACACAGTACATGGCTGCAGTTCCCGCTCAAGAACTCAAAAACCCGGTATCCAGCCTTCAACATCACCACGATATTATCGTGGGGGCTATCGATTTTTTATTTCACGGGTTTTAGGCAGACGTACCTCCCCACATTGCGTACTTGATTTAAGCCGCTTCATCTGTTGTCTTCAAGGGTTAAAGGCAGCGGCCGCGCGGCCGAT
>JAAYID010000192.1 GCA_012744285.1 Alcaligenaceae bacterium | reverse complement strand
GATGAAGTGTCGAGGGTGATCGGCGAGGTCGTGGGAACCATGCGAGCGACCAACTTCAAGGCTTCGGTGCGCGACAAGGCGCTGCATGCGGCCTACGTGGACGTCTGGCGTCGCATGGCCAAGCTGCAGCCTGTGCCGCCCTATGGCGGACGTGCGGTCCCTGCAAGGACGCGGTGATGAAATGCGCGGTCTGTTCCACGCTGCTCGGGCCGCGCTACGTCGCCTTTGTACGTCGGGTTCGCCGGCTGATCTATCAGGACCAGTCCGGCCAGCCCAAGGTCACAGAACAGATTCTGAGCGCCGATCTGCAGCCGGCATGGTGCAGCATCGACTGCTGGGAGGACATGGCCGACCCGGTGATCAGTGCGCTGCAGTTGACGTCCCCATTTCCGGGGAGCGGGCCAGTCGTGCCGTGTAGCCGTTGCGGTGCTCCGGTGGACAAGACCAAGGCCCATGTAGCATACGTTGTGCTGGATCTTGAGGTCAAGGAAGCGCCATGGCTGACCAGCGGTCATGTGCACTGGCAGCGCGTGCTGGCGGTGCTGTGTGTGAACTGTGAGGCCCCGGACGGTCATTCGGCCGGAGTAGCACGAGAGACTCCGGCCGCACAGGTGGAGGTTTCGGCCACCAGACAGGCGCACAAGGCGGTATGAGTTCGCAGGCAAGCGGGTGCAAGCCGAGCACGCGTTTGTTCCTTGTACAAGGTTCAAGCTCGCCAGAGGATGACCTAAGGGCTGCGGCCTGATTTTCGTGAACTACCCGTTGTCTGTGTTGGCGATCCAAGGTGGTATGCGCTCGCTTTCCTGCCTTTTAACGAGCCTCGTTGCACTTCGACGAGGTATCCCCTATTCGTGAGCACGCGCAGGAGCTTGGCCGTGTCCGAGAAATCAAAATTTAGAAACTCTGCAGCCTTTCTGCATGACAGAAAGAATGGCTCAGGGTGATGATGCTCAGCGAGTGCGCAGCAAATTTGCAGTAGGCGTGTTGCACGTTCTCCGAATGGGTGGTTGGCCATCCATGCAGGCAGGGGATTGTCGAAGCGTAGCGCAAGGGAATTCAGAATTGCACCAAACGGGTCTTTCACACTATCCCATGAGTACACGAAATCAATCCACGTCACGTCAAAGTCTTTAGTCCCGATGTTATCTTGATAGCGGGTGAACCATTCGCGAACGAAACCGACCATGTCCTCGACGTCATGGTCTTGAAAGAGGCCTTTCAGGTAGCGGGCCAGCTCAAAGACGCAGCGGTTGCGCATTCCGTAGGCGGTTGGAATGCAGCGTGACGGGAATTCGAAACAAGTTAGATCCGAGAAGTTATTTTGACCCCTTGAATGTGATTCTTTAGTGACTTTAGTAACCTCAGTTTCCTGAGCGTCCTGAATTACCTCGGTGACTTCGGTTTCTTGAGCGTCCTGAATGACCTGTGTTGAGTGGGTTTCTTGGGTTACCTGAGTTTCCTGTGTCTCTTGTGTGGGTGTGCTTATCCTTCCCTTGATCTGACGTACGAGCTCATTAATACCGCGCATCACACCGGGCGTACCGTTATTGGGGTACTGTGAATACAGATGGCCCGTAACGGTCAAATAACGTTTGCACGCATAGACCTCGATGGCAAGGCCATTAACCGAGCATTTGATGCCAGTAAATGTGGGAGGCTCAGACACAAGTCCGAAGCCATGCAAGCCCGTACCGCTTGGGCTCACTTCTACATAGCCGCATCCCAGACTCATCAATAGATGCAAGGCCGCAGGTTGTGCGCGACCTTCATCGACGCAGTTATCGAGGTCAATTCCGACAAGTCCGTCGCCGTTCAATATGAGACCGATTCCATTGAATCGTTCTGCGTGTCGCTGATAAACGTCTCTGACGACATGAAAGTCGCTGCCAAGGGACGTTGTCGGATCCATTGGGCGCAACGTCTCTGCGTTAAAAGGCAGTTTATTGCCTGATTTATTGGCACTCCACAAGACCCAACGCTTCTCGTATTTCTGAAGGAAGAGAGGGATTGCATCGAAGTTAACCGGAATAAGGGTAGACAGGATGGTCATGTCAGGCCTGCCCTACATAAGCGGTAGCGAGTTTCGTGGCGAAACCATGAAGGCGTTCAAGAGTCTGCTCGATGTCGTTCCAGTTTGACGTCGGCAAGAGATCGCACAGCGCACGGACAAATGCCTCTGAAGCGGCTGCTACACTTTTTTGCTCCCTCAGCTGTTCGAGCAGGGCCTGCCCTACCGTTTCGCCTTCTTGGGTGTCTGAGGACGTTGCCCTGTGCTCAAGTTGCTTACAAAAACGCGCGAACGCTGGGTCGGATGAGAGATCGGTCGTGAAGTCCATTTTCCATTGTTCCTTTATGTCAGCCACGGGGGTGGCGGCAGGAACAATGTAAATTCCGCATGCACTTGAGCACGAGACCAGAAAATAGCTCTGAATACTTTACCCCATCCGTTCTGACTGAAAGCGCAGGGCGTATCGCCGCCACGGCGGCCGGCGTGCAAGCGCGTTAAATGAGCGACATAGCCTTGGTTTGCTTATGTGCCTTTGTCGCCTTGCGAAGGGCTACAGGGGCGGGATATTCACGCTGTAAGATTTCAATGAAGGTAAGGTATCGACGCGGGATGACTGCCCCGGCTTGCTGATTGAGCTCGTCCAGCATTTTCGCCAGCTTCTGGCCGTTTCGGTAAGCCGTTCGGGCGGCCTCCTCACTAATCCCGATGGCATTGGCAACTATTGGTAAAGCCGCAGCGAGGGTCTGGCCTTCGTCGCGCAGGGTCATGACGGCCTTTGCGATCAGCAGGTTACGCTTTTCCTTTTTGGGCTGGCCACGGGATTTGCCCAGCGCGAAAGCTACTGCCGGGTCCTTCTGCGCCTCCAGCTCAGAGACCGATGTCATGAGGTAGTCAGCCAATGTTTCGGGCAAGTCAACGACCCGGATACGCTTGCCGTCACGCTCGGTTACAGGTGTGGTTGCGATCCGTTTCTTGAGGTCTTTCAAATGAGCTCGTCCCCCGTGTCGTGCAGGAGGTTTTTCTTTTTCGATTAAGGACGTCGACATATCAGCGCAGCAATAAGAGGATGAGAAGATCCACCAGTTTATTGCATCGTACCGGTCTGTTTCCCATGGGCCGCGAAAAGTTAACTTTCCAGCAAAAGTTAACCTCGATGTTAACCTGCAGCCCACAAAAAAAAGCCGGGCAATGAACCCGGCCGTAGCAGTTAATGCGTGCTGATCAGGCTGGCGAATACGTCAGCTGCAGCGTCGCAGTCGCTGGCAGTACAACCGTGGGTACCAGCGCGTTGCTCAGCGCCTTTGCAGCCGAATCTGCGGCCTCGATCAAGGTCTCTTGCTGCAGGTGAGCATAACGTTGCGTGGTGCGGACCTGTGTGTGCCCAAGGATCTTTTGCACCTCGTACAACGAGCGGCCACTATTGATCAGCAGGCTGGCAAAGGTGTGACGCAGGTCATGAATCCGCACCTTGGACAACCCGGCTTTCCTGCGCGCGGTGTTCCACGAGGCGAAGAATGAAACGTAGGGCAAGCCGGTGGCCAAATTTGGGCATAGCCATGCCTTACCCGTTGTCGGCAAGTGGTGAAGGTGCAACGTCTCGCGCACGCGCGCCAACACATACAGCGCCCCGCCCGACAAGGGCACATGCCGTGCCTTGCCAGTCTTGGTGGTTGGGATGCGCCAAAGTTGCTTTTCCAGATCAAAGTCCTCCCAGCGTGCATCGAGCACTTCACGTTTACGTGTCCCGGTCAGAATCAATAAAGCGACGATATGGCGCAACATCGGATTGGGGCTTTTGTCCACCGCCGCGAACAAGCGCTCGGTGTCCTCGGGCGAGAGGCAGCGCTCGATTTTGTTGTTTTCTTCAAAGGTGGGTACTCCGGCCGTGGGGTTCTTCTCAATGCCGGGCGTCTCCCACTTCAGGGCCAGATTGAAAATGTAGCGCATCAGGATCAGCAAGCGGTTGGCTGAGCCCGGTGCTGCACCAGCCTTTTTGCGCTCGTGGTGCATGGTGACGATGTCTTGCTTGGTGATTTCATCCAGATGACGCTTTCCAAAGCGCGGAAGGATATGATTACGCAGCAACGATTCATCCGTCGACCATGAACGTTTATAGCCCTTCACGAAGGGCAGGTACCGTTCTTGAACGAACGCTTCAAGTGTGGGAACCGCTTGGTACTCGGCTTTCTTCATGGCGGGGTCCAGACCCGTGGCGATCTGGCCACGCAGCTCGTCGGCACGTTTACGGGCTTGCTCAAGCGAGAGGTCACGAGTGTCGGCAATACGGAACTGGCGCTGCTTGCCGCGCGGGTCACGGTAGCGCAGATACCATGTGTTGCGTCCAGATTTGCGCGCTTCCAGCATCAGGCCTTTGCATCCCTTGTCATGGAAATCGATCTTACCGATCCCCTCGGGGCACTTGAGGGTTTTCAGCACTTTGGCATTGAGCTCGATAGCAGGCATAATAGCTCCTTAGATATTTAGGCTTATTAAAAAGACACTAATAATGTCTCTTTGCCGAATAATACATTGAAACTAAAAATGTCTCAAGAGATCCGAATAATATCTTCAGTGCGTGCTGCGCGGATGGCGCTGGGATGGTCGCAACCAGACTTGGCCAAGCACTCCGGGGTGTCGCTCGTGGCCATTGCCCGACTCGAGTCAAATTCAGCCAGTCCGCGTCTGTCGACGGTGTCCAAAATTAAGGACGCTCTAACTCAAGCGGGGATTCGCATTCTGGATGACCAGCCTGAAGGCGGCTACACGATTACGGTCAGCCAACGGGCCGTAGAGGCGCTGGAAACTAGCCTGCAGACCCGGCGTGACGACAAGGAAAGCGCTCGGGATGGGGAGTAGGGGGAGGTTGTTATCCTTCTTGTCGGTTAATGTTGATTTTTACCGACATTATGAAATAATGAGGCATGCAAAATCATGCTTCCATCATTCTGAATGTCGCGCGCCAGCAGAGTCTGCTTCGATCCAGTGACGTCGAGGCCCATGGTGCCTCAAGGGCCTCTCTGGCGAAACTGGCTCGTGAGGGTACGGTAACGCGTCTGTCACGCGGTCTTTACACGCTGGCCGATCAGCCGCACTCAGAACATCTCTCACTGGCACAGCTCGCAGCCAAGCACCCGAACGTAAGGGTGTGCCTGCTGTCGGCGCTGCAGTTTCATGGGCTTACGACACAAGCCCCTTTCGAGGTCTGGGTTGCCATACCCAATAAAGACCGAGCCCCAAAAAGTGACTATCCGCCTGTACGGGTTGTGCGCTTCAGTGGGCCGGCGCTAACCGAAGGGCTTGAACAGCACAGCATTGATGGAATAACGGTACAGATCACCAACGTGGCCAAAACAGTGGCCGACTGTTTCAAGTACCGCAATAAGATCGGACTTGACGTCGCCCTTGAAGCACTACGCGATGCGTGGCACGGTAACCGGGTGTCTATGGATGACCTGTGGCATTACGCCGGTATTTGCCGGGTGAGCAATGTAATGCGGCCCTATATGGAGATGCTGGCATGAGTGGGCGCAATCTTGGGGCCTCGGTTCGGGCAAAGTTGCTCAATACTGCCCGCGCAGAAAAACGTGACTTCGGCCTTGTGCTTACGCGTTATGCCTTGGAACGTTTGCTGTACCGGCTAAGTATTTCTACGCATGTTGATCATTTCTTGCTCAAAGGTGCATTACTTTTTGACCTCTGGTTTGATGTGCCTCACAGGCCAACTAGGGATATCGACCTATTGGGTTTTGGCTTGGCGGAGTTTCCCTATCTGGTTGCTGTCTTTGAGGACCTGTGCCAATTAGAGGTTCAAGATGGCATTTCATTTGAAGCCAGTAGCATTCGGGCTGAGGAAATTCGCAAAGAAGCCAACTATCAAGGCATTCGCATTACCTTGTTGGGGTACGTTGATGGTGCGCGTTGTCCGGTGCAGGTCGATGTCGGTTATGGTGATGCCGTCACACCCGAGCCGGAAATCGTTGATTATCCTGTAATCCTCACAGAGTTTCCGGCGCCACGCTTGAAGGTCTACCCGCGTTATTCGGTCGTTGCCGAAAAGCTTGAAGCAATGATTTCGCTGGGCATGGCTAACACACGCATGAAAGACTATTTTGACCTGTGGGTACTTTGCCAGAACAGCGACTTTGAGGGCGCCGTCTTGCAGCGGGCGGTACGTGCTACATTGAACCGTCGTTCCACTGTAATGCCCGAAGGCGTACCTCTAGCCTTGTCAGAAGGTTTTCATGCAGACAGACAAAAGCAGGCCCAATGGGAAGGTTTCTTGAAAAAGAATCAGCTCAAGGCCACCAATCTTGCTTCTCTTGTTGACGAACTACGTCGGTTTCTGTTGCCTGTGCTAGATGCTATACGGGAGGGGAGCGAGTTTTCTGGTCAGTGGCGTGGTCGGCATGGCTGGAGCAGCGGTTAGAATGAAAGCGATCTCCGGCGTTATGACGCTCGGTTGAAGTCTGGGGGGGTAGCACCCCTCAGCAGCCCATCAAGGTTAAACCCCTTGATGGGCAGGACGCTGTTCTGGGTGGACTACCAAGATCGTCATTATTTGCTTTGCTCGGTTAGGCAGGCGGTAGGTGGCTTTTCGGGTGGTGCTTTGAATGACTTTCTATTTTGAATCAATGGGTTGTCTTGGTTTCGAAGGCGAATGTCGAGTAATTTTGGTGGGTCGAAGTTGATTCGCAAAATAGGAATACGCTCGGAACACAAAAAATCAGCGCTCAGAAATCCTGTAAGTGACTGAAAATAAAAAACAATTGTTTTATCAAAACTTGGTCGCTCACTTTCACTGCTGCCGGTAACGTTACTGTGGCAACAGGTGCAGGCGATGATCGCGTTGTCATGGGCACTACACTCAACGCCCAAGATAGCCTTGATGGTGGCGAGGGGCGCGATACGCTTCAGGTGGCTCAAGCTTTTGGTACTGTAAATCTGGCTGCGGCTAACTTCGAAGTTCTTCGTGTTGAGTCCGGCAACTCAGTGGCTACAACTGGTGCTGGTGCTGCCGCCAATACGATTTCTGTTGTCAATACATATGATGTTGAGCGTTTGACAGGCTCGACAATTGACACGACAGTCGTTAAAGCTACGACTGCAGCTCAAACACTTACCAATGTCGCTTCGGGTCATACCTTGGTTCTCAATGGTCAGGACGGTTATACCGGTACGACCGTCGCAGCCGCCGACGTTGACGCGGTTACGGTCAATGTCAAGGATGCGACACTGGCTGCGAACACGCAAGACGTTCTGAATGTTCAAGTGGGCCGTGTTGTTGGTGCTGTCGCGACCACAGATCTCGGAACGGGTGCGCTTGGCGTTGGTGCATTGGTGGCAAATGGTGTTGAGTCCATCAACATTACTTCCAGCGGGGCTAACGCCGCGAACACTATCGCTTCGGTGACTTCAAGCACACTGACCAAATTGACAATCAGTGGGGATGACGCGCTTACAATTACTACAGCTCTGGCTGGTACTACCCTCAATAACATTGATGCGTCTGCAGCTACAGGTGCCGTAACCCTTAGTAGTTCCGTCACTACCGCGCCTGTAGCAGGCTCTTCTGTTGGTGTCACGATTACCGGTGGTTCGGGTGCTGATAGCCTGACTCAGATGGGTGGTACTGCTGCTCGCATTGATGGTGGTGCTGGTGACGACGTAATTGTTGGCGGTAATGGTGCTGATGTCATTATTGGTGGCGCGGGTAACAACACGATCACTGCTGGAAACGGCATCGATAGCATCGATATTTCCGGTGGGGCTGTTGATACGGTTATTCTGCGCGGCATCACCGCATCCGCTAACCGTGATGTCGTTACTGGCTTTACGACCGGTATTGCTACAGGTTCGGCAGATGTTGTTAGTTTGGCGAATGCACAATTCACATCTACTAATGCTACTCTGCAGCAGGTAACTGCTCCTGGCGCTATTGCTTTTAACACGGGCGCTAACGGTTTCTTGGAAGTGGCATTTGATCAAACCGGAGGTACGGCTTTAGGGCTTGATGGTACTGGTTTGATTGCGAACACAGGTGCTATTACCGTGACTAATGCCGATGATCAAGGCTACATTGTTGCTTATCAGGACGGCAAAGCATACCTCTATCACGGTAACGCTGGTGCTGTTACCAGTGATACTACTATGGCTGCTGGTGAGATTGTTCTGGTTGGCGTGTTCAACGGTGTTGGTGTTGGTGCGTTCGTTTCAGAGAACTTCCTCGTTGCACTCTAATTGCTCGGATAATTAGGATAACTAGGTAAAGTTTTCCGCAAACTGAGACTGATCCGACCCCCACGCGGGAGTCGGACTCAGGCGAACGATGCGGACAAGGCCCTAGAAATGGGGCTGTTGTACCTAAATTTGTTCTGCAGGGCTGTCGAATGAAGCCTGATAAGGCATTCTGAGTTTCAGCACGAATGGGATAGAACGGTTACAGCAGCACCGATAGCCTCACAATTTTCGGATTGTGGGGCTTTTTAACGAGGTATGTATGGAATAATTCGTATTCTCATTCGTATTGTTGTTGTAAAGTGATGTCCACCACAGTACGCGCTCCATTTCCCCCATTCTTGTTGACCTTGCTC